>DATMES010000068.1 GCA_035556555.1 Frankiaceae bacterium | reverse complement strand
CCGGATCGGCCGCGCGGCAGCGCGTGCCGGTGCGTCAACTGGGTGCACGAGCCCCCTTACTGCGCTCCAGCGCTGAGATGCCTGCGGCGCAGCGTGCTGGAGCGTCCTGGCCGAGCCAGGATGGAAAAGGCTCCGGGTTGCGCAATGCGTCTTTTCCCCGCACGGACCGCAACCCGGTTGCGGACAGTGAGGGGGAGGAGCAGGTGGCCCGCGCTCGCCGGGCCGACCGGCCGAGCGGCAGCGCGCTGCTCGACAGGCTGGTCCCTGACGGCGTCGACCTCCGCGCCGACGGCGGCGACACCTCGGTCCGCGCCGTCGTAGGAGACCTCGGCGGTACGCCCGCCGTCGTCGTCGCGGTCGCGGCCGACCGGTCCGGCAGGCCGACGCCGAACGGCTACCGCCTCGTGCAGCGCGCCGCCCGCCTCGCGGGCAGCCTGGGCCGCGTGCTCGTCACGCTCGTGGACACCCCCGGCGCGGAGCCCGGCGCGGCCGCGGAGGCGGGCGGCGTGGCCGGCGCGATCGCCGACACGATGGACGCCCTCCTCGCCTGCCCCGCGCCCACGCTCGCCGTCGTCACGGGCGAGGGCGGCAGCGGCGGCGCGCTCGCCGTCAGCGCCGCGGACAGGGTGCTCGTGACGCCGGGCTCGTACTTCGCCGCACTCGGCCCCGAGGCCGCCGCCGCGGCCCTGCGTACGACACCGGGCGCGACCGCCAAGCGCCTGCGGCTGCGCCCCGTGGACCTGCTCGCGCTGGGCTTCGCGGACGCGCCGGCGCCGGAGCCGGACGACGAGGGCTTCGCGATCGTGGTCGCCGGCCACGCCGCCGAGCTCCTCGCCGGCGACCCCGCCGTACGCCGCCAGGACCGCGAGCGCCGCTGGTCCGCGCCTCTCCCGGGGACGCTGACGTGAACGACCCCATCGTCCCCGTCGGCGGCGGCGTACCTGTCGACCCGGAGACCGGCGAGCGGTACGGCTACCTGCCCCGCAAGGCGGCCAACCGCAAGCTCATCATCCGCGCCCAGCTCGGCCTGCCGTGGGTCCTCGCGGCGCTCGGCGCGGCGGCGTTGCTGGCGGTCGCGGCGGTCGCGTTCGTGCTCACCCGCCCCAACGTCCCCGGCAGGCCGTACCGCGACGAGGGGCGCCTGTCCGACTACCCCGAGCAGGACGTACGCCCGCTGCCCGACGGCCAGGGCTGGATCGACCGGCGCACCGGGCTGACCGCGATCGCGGGCGCGGTGTCGTTCTGCCCCGCCGACGGCGGGTGGGTGGGGCCGGACTCCCGGCGGTACGACGCCGAGGGACGTTCCGACAGCGGCGACGGCCTCACGCTGTGGGCCGTGCGCGCCGCGAGCGGCCGCGTCTACGTCGACCGCACCAAGACCATCCAGGTGGGCGGCCAGTCGGAGCCGCTGCCGCCGTGCGACGCGCCGTGGCGGCCCACGGACCCCGAGCCGCCCACCGGGCTGTAACGTCCAACCATGCGCGACGCGCTCGGGCGGGCCACGGGGTCGGTACGCCGTGGCGCCCGGACGATGCTCTCCCCGAGCGGCGTACGCGGCGTGGTCGTCGAGTCGGCGTGGACCGCCGCCCACCTGGCGACGTACCCCCTGGGCTACCTCCGCGAGAAGACCGAGCTGGCGCTCCCCCACCACACCCTCGACCGGCTCTCGCCGGTGCAGCGCGGGCTGGTGCTCGGCGACGTCGAGGCCGCGGGCACGCCGATCCTGCTGCTGCACGGCTGGGTCGACAACCGCTCGATCTTCACGCTGCTGCGCAGGCACCTACAGCGCAAGGGGTTCGGGCGGGTCGTGACGATGAACTACTCGATCCTCACGCACGACGTACCCAAGGCCGCCGCCCGGCTCGGCCAGGTCGTCGAACGCCTCTGCGAGGACACCGGCTACGAGCGCGTGCACGTCGTGGGCCACAGCATGGGCGGGCTGGTCGCGCGCTACTACGTGCAGCGCCTCGGCGGCGACGAGCGCGTGCACACGCTCGCCACCCTCGGCACGCCGCACTCGGGCACCCGCGCGGCCCACCTCATGCTGGGCCGCGCCGTCGCGCAGCTGCGTCCTGGCTCCGCGGTCGTCGAGGAGCTCGCCGAGCCGGCGCCGGGATGCCGTACGCGCTTCGTCTGCGTGTGGAGCGACCTCGACGCGATGGTCGTGCCCAAGCGCTCGGCGCGGCTCGACCACCCCGACCTGCGGGCCAGGAACGTGTTCGTGCGCGGCGTCGGGCACCTGTCGCTGCCCATCGACGGGCGGGTCGTACGGGAGATCGTGGGGACGTTCGCGCACCTCGACCCCGAGGGGACCGCGATCGTGTCGCCCCTCACCACCCCGCCGCCGCCGAAGCCGCCGCGCAACGATCAGGTCACGCGGAGCGCGAGAGCCCGAAAAGGCGGGTGACAGCCGCGCTACGGTGCGGCCATGGAAGTCGAACGCGTGGGGGCGCTGTCGTACGACCTCACCGTCCCTGACAAGGACCCGAGCGCGCAGCGCGGCATCATCATCGGCCTGCTCACCCTCGTCGCCGCGTGGATCGTCGCGGTCGTCGGGGGGTGGCTCGCCCTCGGCTTCCTCGCCAACCCCCGCATCGTGCACAGGGGCTTCCCGATCGCCATCGTCGCGGCCTCCGTCGGCGCGACCGCGTGGGGCGCCAGGCGCACGCTGAGCCGCGCCCGCCGCAACGCCCTCCTCGTCATCCTGGGCGTCTCCACGGCCATGGGACTGCTGGCGTACAACACGCTGGCGCACGTGAAGCCGACGCTGCCGCAGGTACGCCACCGGCTCGACAGCATCGAGCTGCCGCCCGGCTTCAAGGTCATCAGCGAGGAGTCGCACGGCGACCGGTTCTGCCGGCGCGGCTGCCCGACCATCGAGCGCGTCTACCTCGCGCCCTCCGACGACCCGGACCCCGTGCGGACGATGGTCCTCGCGATGTTCGACCAGGGGTGGAAGCGCACCAGCGACGTCGAGCCGGAGAACGCCACCACCGCCATCTCGGGCACGATCTTCGCCCACCTCGGCGAGACCAGCCCGCACACCGTGGAACTCACCGCGACGCGACAGTCGTAACACCAGGGACTACCTGCGTACGCCGCCGGGTTGGCCCCCGGTAGCAACCCGCGCAAAGCGGACGGATTTGGCCCTAAACCGTTCGCTGGTTACAGTTGGGTCACGGCGTCGCCCTGGGGGCGGCGCTGTCGCAGGTCGCCCGGGGGTTGGTCCGGTGGCCGCATCGCCCGCAGTCCCTTGATCGGAAGGCTCTTTCGCGTGCGCTCTCGCCCGCTGTTCGTCCGGCACGCCGTGCCCCGCGTCGTCCGTCGCGCGGGCCTACTCGTGCCGCTCGCCGTCGCCGTCGCGCTCGCCGTGGTGGGCCACGAGGTGTCGGCGCCGGGTGCGTCGACCGCCTCCCTGGCCGGGGTGGCGCCGTTCGCGAGCACGGCCGTCGTCGAGGTCCCCGAGCGGGGCGCGGTCGTCGCGCCGGCCACGCACAAGAGCGTCGTCCGCAAGGCTCCCGCGAAGAAGCCCGCCAAGCGCGCGTCGCGCGCAGCCGTCCGCAAGGCAGCCCCCGTGGCGCGCTGGGTCCGCCCCTGCGGCGGCTCCCTGACCTCCGGCTACGGCATGCGCTGGGGCCGGATGCACCGCGGCATCGACTTCGGCGCGTCGTACGGCTCCCCGATCTTCGCCGCCGCGGCCGGCTACGTGTCGTTCGCCGGCCCGCAGAGCGGCTACGGCCGCCTCGTCACCATCAAGCACGCGACCGGCCACACGACGGCGTACGGCCACATGTCCCGCACCGTCGTCCGCCAGGGCCAGCGCGTCTCGGCCGGCCAGGTCATCGCGTACGTCGGCTCCGAGGGCCGCTCCACCGGCCCGCACCTGCACTTCGAGGTCCGGATCGGGAGCGGGACGATCAACCCGATCCCGTTCCTGCGCTCCCGCGGCGTCCGGGTCTAGCCGAACCGCTCCACCAGCGCGCGGAGCGCGGCCAGCTCCTTGTCGAACGCCTTCCTGCCCGCCGCCGTCAGGCTGACCCACGTGCGGGACTGGGCCTTCTTCGTGCTGACCAGCCCCGCCTCGCTGAGCACCTGGAGGTGCCGCGCGAGGTTGCCGTCGGTCAGGCCCAGCGTGTCGCGGAGCCGTACGAAGTCGACCTTCGCCGCCTCCCGCAGCATCGCGAGGATGCCGAGCCGCGCGCGCTGGTGGACCAGCTCGTCGAGGTCGGTGAGCGGGTGCTCGTCCGTCGTCATGCCCGCCGGGTCCGCTGCGCCAGGCCCGCGACGCCCGCGGCGACCAGCAGCACGACGCCGAGCCACAGGACCATGAACCCCCACGAGAACGGGCCCTGCCACCCGTTGTTGAGCTGCGACTCGAACGTCGCCCAGTGCCCGAAGCCGAGCGCGGCGACGTAGGCGACACCGGCGACCGCCGCGGTGACGCTGCGCTCCACCCATGCGAGCACGAACACGCCGAGGGCCACGACGAGGAACGGGCTGACGAGGTCGCCGGGGCGGATGCCGTCGCCGAAGCCCCAGCCGGCGTTCGCGAGGGCGCCGTACGCCATCGTCGCGACCAGCGCGCCGAACACGACCCCGCCGACGGCCGCGACCCGCCAGCCGTCGATCGACAGGCCGGTGCGCCGCGCGCGCAGGTGGTAGTACGCCGCGATGGCCGCGAACGCCAGCGGCGCGGCGAGCAGCCAGTACCAGCCGATGCCGTCGTAGCGCGTGCTGGTGGAGTGGACCCACAGCAGCCGGTCGAGGAACGTCGGCTCCGCCAGCGGCAGCGTCAGCTCGCCGTACGCGGGGCCGGGGCCGTAGAACGTGTTGCTGTCGGACGCCAGCGCGTAGACCGGCGCGGCGAGTGCGACGAGCAGGCCGAGCAGGGCGAGCGGCACGGCGGCGCCGGACGACGCGCGGCGGGTGCGCCGGCGTACGCCCTCGATCTCGCCGACGAGGTCTGACACGGACATGTAGGGTCCCCTCCTTGTGGCTCCGCGCTTTGCGGTGCAAAGTGACTTTGCAACACAAAGTCGTTGCGGGTCAAGGGTGTTAGAGCTTCTCCACGGGGGCGTAGCGCAGCAGCAGGCGCTTGGTGCCGACGTCGCCGCCGAACGCGATCGTCGCCTCGGCCGAGTCGCCCACGCCGCCGGTCGCGACGACGGTGCCGAGGCCGAACGCGTCGTGGTTGACGCGGTCACCGGGGGCGACGTTGACGATCGGCCGCAGGCCGACGCCGGGGCGCGCGGTGGGCCGGCCACCACCCGAGGAGATCGTCCGGGCCATGGTCGCCATCGCCGGCTCGGGCCGGCCCGTCCACTCCACGAGCTCCGGCGGGATCTCGTCGAGGAAGCGCGACGGCGGGTTGGACCCGCCCTGCCCCCACGCCGAGCGCCACAGCGAACGCGAGAGGTAGAGGCGCTCGCGGGCGCGGGTGATTCCGACGTAGGCGAGGCGGCGTTCCTCCTCCAGCTCGGCGGTGTCGCCGAGGGCGCGCATGTGCGGGAAGACGCCGTCCTCCAGGCCCGTGAGGAACACGACGGGGAACTCCAGGCCCTTCGCGTTGTGCAGCGTCATGAGCGTCACGACGCCCGCGGACGTGTCGATCTCGTCGGCGTCGGCCACGAGCGAGACCTGCTCGAGGAACTCCTGGACGCCGCCGCCCTCGACGCGCTCCTCGAACTCCCGCGCGACGCTGACGAGCTCCTGGAGGTTCTCGATGCGGCCCTCGGCCTCGATCGGGTTGGCCTCGTCGGCCTCCAGCTCGGCGAGGTAGCCGGTGACGACGAGGGCGCGTTCGAGCACCTCCGAGGGGCCGCTACCGGCCTCGACCATCGCGCGCAGCTCCGCGAGCATCGCGGTGAACTCCTTGATGCTCTTGGCGGCGCGGGTGTTGAGGCGTGGGACCTCGTCGCAGCGTTCGAGCGCCTCGACCCACGTGATGCGCTCCCGCGTCGCGAACGCCTCCACGCACGCCTCCGCGACGTCGCCGAGGCCGCGCTTGGGGACGTTGAGGATCCGCCTCAGGCTCACCGTGTCGGCGGGGTTGACCAGCACCCGGAGGTACGCCAGCAGGTCGCGGACCTCACGGCGCTCGTAGAAGCGGACGCCGCCGACGACGCGGTAGGGCAGCCCGACGCGGACGAACACCTCCTCGAAGACTCGCGACTGCGCGTTGGTCCGGTAGAAGACGGCGACGTCGTTGGGCTTGGCGAGGTCGTCGTCGCAGAGCTTGTCGACCTCCTGCGCGACGAAGGCGGCCTCGTCGTGCTCGTTCTCCGCGACGTAGCCGTGGATCTTCTCGCCGGCGCCCTGGTCGGACCACAGCCGCTTGGGCTTGCGGCCGGGGTTCTTCGCGATGACGGCGTTGGCGGCGTTGAGGATCGTCTGGGTGGAGCGGTAGTTCTGCTCGAGGAGGATGACCGTGGCGTTGGGGTAGTCCTCCTCGAACTGGAGGATGTTGCGGATCGTCGCGCCGCGGAACGCGTAGATCGACTGGTCGGCGTCGCCCACCACGGCCAGCTCGCCGGTGTCGCCGACCAGCTCGCGGACGAGGGCGTACTGCGCGTGGTTGGTGTCCTGGTACTCGTCGACGAGCACGTGGCCGAAGCGGCGGCGGTAGTGGTCGGCGACGTCGGGGAACAGCCGTAGCAGCTCGACGGCGACCATGATGAGGTCGTCGAAGTCCATGGCGTTGGCCTCGCGGAGGCGGCGCTGGTACATCGCGTACGCCTCGGCGGCCATCTTCTCGAGGTGGCTCCCCGCCGACTGCGCCGCGGTCTCCCAGTCGACGAGCTCGTTCTTCCAGTTGCTGACGACGTGCGACAGCGAGCGCGCGGGGTAGCGCTTCGGGTCGAGGTCGAGGTCGCGGCAGCAGAGCGTCATGAGCCGCTGCGAGTCGCCCTGGTCGTAGATCGTGAACGTGCTCTTGTAGCCGAGGCGCGCCGCCTCGCTGCGCAGGAGGCGTACGCACGCGCTGTGGAACGTGCTCACCCACATCGCCTTCGCCCGCGGCCCGACCAGGCTCGCGACGCGCTCCTTCATCTCGCCGGCGGCCTTGTTGGTGAACGTGATCGCGAGGATCGCGCCGGGCTGCACGTGGCGCTCGGCCAGGAGGTACGCGATGCGGTGCGTGAGCACGCGGGTCTTGCCGGAGCCCGCGCCCGCGACGATGAGCAGCGGACTGCCCGCGTGCGTGACGGCCTGGCGCTGCTGGGGGTTGAGCCCGTGCAGCAACGCCTCGGCGTCCAGCCGGGGGCGTGGCGGAGCGGGCGCGACCTCGTCGCCGAAAAGGGTCTCCATCGGTACGGCCAGTCTACGTTCGCCCTGCGACAGAATCCGTGGCGTGCGCCGAACCGTTCCGCTGCTCGCCGTCCTCCTGCTCGCCGCGCCGGGCTGCTCGCTGCTGAACGGCGGCAAGCGGTACTCCATCCCGAGCGGCGCCATGGAGCCGACGCTCATGCGCGGCGACAAGATCGGCTGCTCCACCGACGTGCCGGACACGCTGAAGCGCGGGATGGTCGTCGTGTTCCGGGGGCTGGAGAAATGGAGCCCGCGGTCGGACACGACGTTCGTGAAGCGCGTGATCGGGCTGCCCGGCGAGCGGGTCGAGTCCAAGGACGGCCGGGTCGTGCTGGTCGACGGCTCGCCGATCGCGGAGCCGTACCTCGGCGCCGACGAGGAGGCGCCGCCGTTCGACGAGACGGTTCCTGAGGGTCAGTACTTCGTGATGGGCGACAACCGGGACGGGTCGTCGGACTCGCGCTTCAACGGCCCGGTCCCGCACGGGAACGTCCAGGCGGTCTGCACCCGCATCGTGTCGCCGAAGGACCGCAAGGCCCGCATCCCCGGGACGTAGGCTTCGACAAGCGGCGTACCGAGACACCGTTGTGGCTACGGCACGTCGAGTTCTTCGTCGTCATGGCCGTGCTCGCGTTCACCCGGCCTGATCCCGTCACTGTGCTGGCGCTCGCGTTCGTGGCGCTCGCCGTCCTCGGCTGGGACGGGCCGTGGCCGACGTGGCTGCGCGACAAGGACCCGCCGACGGACTGAGCCACGCAACCTTGACGCTCAGTAGCCGGTCCCGAGCGTGGTGATCTTCAAGGAACGCGCCGCTCGCCACCGATGAGGTGATCTTGGCTGCGTTCGTGCTGCTCGGGCGACACGAACGCAACCAAGATCACGAAAAACGGGCACCCCGCCAAGCCGCCACGCGCCGACTCCCTACGCCACCGCCTCCCGCGACGCGGCGGAACGACGCCGCTGTCGCGGCACCTCCACGGCCCGCGCCACGGCGGCCGTCCGCGCCGACTCCAGCACGTCGGCCAGGTCGGCCGGCGCCAGCGGACGCGAGTACAGGTAGCCCTGGCCGGTGTCGCAGCCGAGCTCGCGCAGCACGTCCGCCTGCACGGTCTCCTCGATGCCCTCGGCGACCGTACGCAGCCCGCGCGCGCCGGCGAGCGACACCATCGCCGTCACGATGCCGGCCTCGTCGGAGTCGGCCGAGGTGAGGTTCATGACGAACGTCCGGTCGATCTTGAGGATGTCGATGGGGAACTGCGACAGGTAGCCGAACGACGAGTAGCCGGTGCCGAAGTCGTCGATCGCGACCTTGACGCCGAGGTCCTGCAGCTCGGAGAGCTGCCCGCGGACCAGCTCGACGTCCTCCGCGAGGACGCTCTCCGTGATCTCCAGCGTGAGGTCGCCCGGCTCGATCCCCGCCGCCGCGATCGCCGAGCGCACCGACGCGATGAGGCCGGGGTGCTCGAGCTGGCGGATCGACAGGTTGACGCTCATCCGGGGGCGGATGCCGTACGTCCGCTGCCACGCGGCGAGCTGGTCGCACGATGTCTGCAGCACCCACTGGCCGAGGGCGACGATGTCGCCGGTCTCCTCGGCGATGGGGACGAAGACGTTCGGCGGCACGAGCCCGCGCTCGGGGTGCTGCCAGCGGACGAGCGCCTCGAAGCCGTCGAGGTCGCCGGTCGCGAGGTCCACGATCGGCTGGTACACGACGCGGAACTGCTCCTGCGCGAGCGCGTCGGCGAGGTCGCCCTTGAGCTCGAGCCGCTCGCGGAACTGCTCGTCCATGCCGGCCTCGTACGTCTGCACGCGGTTCTTGCCACGGGTCTTCGCGAGGTACATGGCGACGTCCGCGCGGCGCAGCAGCGCCTCGGTGGTGACGACCTCGTCGGTACGCACCACGAGCCCGACGGTCGCGGTGACGTGGAGCTGGCGGCCGTCCACCTCGAACGGCTGCGCCAGCGCCTCGCCGATCCGCTTCGCGACCTCGGCCGCGGTCGAGGCGTTGTCGATGTCGTCCAGCAGGATGCCGAACTCGTCGCCGCCGAGGCGGGCGGCGGTGTCCTGCGTGCGGATGCAGCCCTGCAGGCGACCGGCCACGGCGCGGAGGAGCGCGTCGCCGGCGATGTGGCCGAGGCCGTCGTTGATGGTCTTGAAGTCGTCGAGGTCGACGTAGAGGACGCCGAGCGTCGACGTGAGCCGCGCGTCGCGGGACAGCGCCTGCTCGACGCGGTCGAGGAACAGCGTGCGGTTGGCGAGGCCCGTCAGCCCGTCGTGCAGGGCGAGGCGGCGCAGCTCGGCCTCCAGCGTCTTGCGGTCGGTGACGTCGCGGCCGTTGAGGACGACGCCCTCGACGCCGGCCTCGCGGCGCAGGTCGCTGGCGGTGAACTCGATGACGGCCCAGTCGCCGTTGCGGCGACGGACGCGCACCTCGCGGGTCAGCGGCGCGAACGCGTCGTCGGACACCCGCGGCAGCGCGGTCACGTCGTCGGGGTGGATGAGCAGCGCGGCCGAGGTGTCGAGCACCTCCTCGGGCAGGTAGCCGAGGACGCGCACGACCGAGGGGCTGACGTACGTCACCCGGGCCTGCCCGTCGAGCACGACGACGAGGTCGCTGGCGTGCTGCACCAGCGAGCGGAACCGTGACGCGCTCTCCTGCAGCTCCAGCTGCGCGCGCTTGCGGTCGGTGATGTCGCGGAAGTGGACGACGACGCCGTTGACGTCGGGCTCGTCGAGCAGGTTGTCGGCGACGACCTCGAACCAGCGCCACGTGCCGTCGGCGTGCTGGAAGCGGGCCTCGATCGGCTCGCCCTCGCGCGACGACGTCCACACGGCGTCGAGCAGGCCGCCGGCGAGGAAGCGGTCTTCGGGGTGCACGAGCTTGAACGGGTGCTCCCCCACCATCGCGTCCTCCGGCACGCCGAGCAGGTGCTCGCAGGCGGGGCTGGCGAAGAACACCTGGCCCTGCTGGTCGACAAGGGTGACGAGGTCGGAGCCGTTCTCGACGAGGGCGCGGAAGCGGCGCTCGTGACGGCGGCGGGCGATCTCGTCGGCGAGGGCGTTGGCCTCCAGCGCGACGGACAGCTGGTCGGCGAGGGCGCCGACGGCGCCGACGACCTCGAACGGCACCGGGCGGTCGAGCGTCACGACGAACGCGCCACGGACCTCGTCGCGCGCGACGAGCGGGACGAGGAGGACGTGGCGTACGGCGTCGGCACCCGGCATGTCGATGGCCTTCATGCGGGTGCTGTGCCACGTGCCGTTCGCGACGGCCTCGAACATCACCGGTACGGCGTCGAGGTCGACGAGCGTGCCGACGGCCGCCTCGGCGTCGGCACCGACGCTGGCGACGACGCGCAGCCCCTCGCCGTCGAGCGTCGCGAGGCTGGCGCGGCCGGCCGTACCCGTGCAGGTCATGGTGGCGAGCGTCTTCACGGCGACGCGCAGCATCGCGTCGGCGTCCAGCGTGCCGGCGAACGACGACGCGGCCGCGCGCAGCACGGCCTCGCGCTCGGCCTTGCGCTCCTTCGAGCGGACGAGACCGGCGAGGCGGCCGAGGACGAGCAGCGCCATGACGATGGAGCCCACGGCGAACGTCGAGGTGCGCGCGGTCGGCCCGAACGTCGTCTCCACCGCGAGCATCGCCGGCACCAGCGCCATCGCCGCGAACAGCAGCGTCAGGCGGCGGCGGGTCAACCTGACCTCCTGCGGCGGCGGCTTCACGGCCAGCTTCGCCATGCCGGGGTGCAGAGCGGAGGTGGCGGCGAGGACGTACACGAGCGCCGAGGTCACGAACGTCCACGGCGCGAACACCGCGCCCGACGTCTCCGCCGTCGCGAGCACGTCCGCGACGAGCGAGAGCCCGAACGCGCCGCCGAGCAGGTAGTACGAGACGTTCCTCTGGCCCGCGCCGACCGCGAGGCGGACGGTGACGGCGATGAGGACGAGGTCGCAGAGGGTGTACGCGACGGAGAGGGTCTTCTTCACGACGTCGAGCTCGGCGGCGTTGACGTACGGCACCAGGACGTACGCCGTCACGAACACGCCGATGCAGGTCACCAGGATGAGCGCGTCGAGGAGGTTGTCGCCCTCGACCTGCGCCGAACGCTTCCGCACCAGCGAGTAGACGCCGCCGATGATGAGCGCGTAGCCGACGTAGAACAGGAAGTCCGCGGGCGAAGGGAACGGCTTGAGGTCGCCGGTGACCGCCGTGTGCCCGGCGCGGACGACCTGCGCGGCGATGAACGTCCAGCCGCCCGCGCGCAGCAGGTTCCACGGCCTGGCGTTCTCACCCGCCCAGGTCTTGGTGCCGCGGCGCAGCGCGACCAGCGAGATCACGCTGATGAAGAGCGTGACGATCGGCTGGAGGTCCGCCCCTACGAACGGGAGCAGCGCCGTGGCGGTCAAGCCGGCCAGGAGGAAGCGTCGCCATCTCCGAGTGTCCATGGCCGCGTTGTCGGCACCGTTAGCGCACTGATAAGGCCTGGGCAACGATTTGGCCCGCATGGCGGCGAAGTCAGGGCTTCGGTCCTCGCGGCACCTGGGCAGGGGTGACCACTCACACCCATCCGTTCGGCTCATTCCTGCATTTGGCACTCCTGCGCACTCAAGTTTGCCCCTACTGTCCGTAGCGGCGCGGTGACCAAGAGCCGCAACCGCCCGGACCAACGCCCCCGAAACCCCGCGAACCGCCCTACGGAGGAGCTCATGACGGTGCCAGCCCTCACTCGCCCGCCCACCCCTGTCGGCGTCGTCGAACGGACGACGACCGTGCCCGCCGAGCTCGTCGAGGAGTTCCTCGCGGTCTACCGGGTGGCGTTCGCGCCCCTCGAGACCCTCGCCCCGGCGCGGCAGTCGTTCGACGACGACGAGTTCCGCCACGAGATGACCGACGAGCGCGTCGTGAAGTTCGTCGCCTACAACGCCGACGGCGAGGCCTGCGCCATGGCGTTCATGGCCACCGACCTGACGGCCGTGCCGTGGATCTCGGTGCCGTACTTCGCGAAGAAGTTCCCCGACCACTACGCCCGCGGCGCGATCTTCTACGTCGGCGCGCTGCTCGTCCGCACCGAGAAGCAGGGCGGCCCCTGGGCCAAGGAGATCGTGGACGACATGGTGCGCTACGTCGCCGAGCGGCGCGGCGTCGCGACGTTCGACTGCTGCGGCTTCAACGTCGACGTCGTCAAGCTGCCCGACACCCTCGCGCGGGCGACGCACCGCCTCGCGTACGCCGAGACGACCGAGCTCGACCAGCAGCGCTACTACGCCTACGACATGGCGGGCCTGCGATGACCACGACGCTCTGGATGCCCGACGTCGTCCCGGCCCAGCGCCAGGCGCGTACCCGCACCATCGAGATCTCCTGCGGCACCGGCACGGGGCCGACGACGCTGGCGGCGTTCGACGGCGCGCTGCGCGACGCCGGCATCGCCAACTTCAACCTCATCCGGCTGTCGTCCGTGGTGCCGCCCGGCACCGACGTCGTGCCGATGAACGGCCCGGTCTCGCCGATCAAGGGCGAGTGGGGTGACCGCCTCTACTGCGTCTACGCCGAGATGCGCGTGGACACGCCCGGCGCCGAGGCGTGGGCCGGCATCGGCTGGGTGCAGAACGAGGAGACCGGCAAGGGCGTCTTCGTCGAGCACGAGGGCCACAGCGAGGACGAGGTGCGCTCGGACATCGAGAACAGCCTCGGCGCGCTCGTCGAGGGCAGGCCGGACACGGCGTTCGGCCCGCCGCGGTACGTGCTGCACGGCGCGGTGAGCGACGGCACGCCGACGTGCGCGCTGGCGGTCGCCGTGTACGAGACCGCCGGCTGGACCATCGACCTGACCGGCACGCGCTAGGACGTATGTCACGGTGCCGCCGTCGCCCCCCGTGGGGTCGCGGCGGCACCGTCGCGTCCAGGCCCCGTGCGCAACCGCGAGCCTTTCCATCCTGAAGGGACAAGCCCGGGCCGGCGGCGGTCGCGACCCGTTCTTTGAAGATCAGTACGCACGAGACCGGCTGGTGGGCAGCAGGGATGGAGCCCGGCGCGGGGTGCGCCGGCGGTTCAGGATGGAAGGCTCCGGGTTGCGGCTCGTGCGGCGAAAAGGCGCGAGATGCACCCCGAAGGGTGGAGCTGGCCTACCCCACCGCGGCCAGGCGGTGGACGGCCTTCAGGGTCAGGACGAACGTGCTCCCGCCGCCGGGCGCCGTACGCACCTCCAGCGTCGCGTCCATCGACGTCGCGAGGTGCCGGGCGATGTAGAGCCCCAGGCCGGTGCCGGTCTGCACCGGTGCGTCGGGGAGGCGCTCGAACCGCTGGAACACCCGCTCCCGCGCCTCGACCGGGATGCCGGGGCCGCGGTCGGTGACGGCGATCGTCACCGCGCCGGGTGACGAGGTCACGTCGATCTCGATGACCTCGTCCTTCGGCGCGTACTTCAGGGCGTTGGTGACGAGGTTCGTCAGCACCTGCTCGATGCGGACCGCGCGGCCGTGGACCAGCCGCGGCGTGTCCGTGCCCGTCACGACGACCGCTCGTTCCGGCGCGAGCAACGCGACGTCCTCGACCACCTTGGCGACGACCTCGGCGGCGTCCACGACATCGACGACCGGCGCGGTGTTCAGGTCCACCTCGACGCGGCTGTCCTCGAGGATGTTGAGGATCAGCTGGTGCAGCCGGTCGGCCTGCCGGAGGATCGCCCGAGCGCCGTCCTGGCGCTGCTCGGGGCTCAGGTCGTCGCCGCGCTGGAGCAGCGTCATCGCCCAGCCCTTGATCGGCGCGAGCGGCGTACGCAGCTCGTGGGACACCACGGCGACGAAGTCGTTCTTCAGCGTGTCGAGCTCGTGCACCTTCGTGACGTCGCGCGCCATGACCAGCAGCTGGGGGCCGTGTCCGTCGCGCGCCGGCAGCTCGCTGTAGCTGCACGACAGCCAGCGCATCTGCCGGTCCGCGCACCGCACCTGCACCGCCACCGGCAACGACGCCGTACGCCCTGGCCACGCCGCGAGCGGCACGGGGTCGCCCGCGTCGTCGGCAGGACGCAGGGCGACGTCGGGTACGCGGCCGAGCATGGCCGCGGCCTCGTAGCCGGTGATCTGCTCGATGCCGGCGTTCCAGCTGGTGACCTCTCCCCGCTCGTCGAGCGTGAGGATGCCGTCGGACGTGTTGCCGACGATGTCGGCGAGCCGGCGGCGCTCGTCCAGCACGACGCCGAGCAGCGCCGCCTTCTCGAACGCTCCCGAGACCTCGCGCGCCAGCGCCTCCATGACGGCGACCTCGCCCGGCTCGAAGCCGCCGCGCCCGCCGCGGTTGTACACGCAGAGGACGCCGGGGAGACCCCCCTCCGCCCGCACCGGCGCGGCGGCTGCCACGTGCCACCCCTCACGGACGAGCAGCGCGTCGCGCCGGGCGTCGAGGACGACCGCGCCGTGCGCCGCGGCCGCGCGCAACGCGGCGGCAGTGGAGGTGCCGTCGTCGGGGGCGACGGCGTACGGCCCGTCGCCCAGGCGGTGCAGGACGGGACCCGCCGGCGTCGGCTCCAGCAGCTCGACGGCGTCCGCCTCGAAGCAGCGGCGTACCTCGTCGAGGAACGACGGCAGCGCCTCGCGCGGGTCCACCGGCCCGGCGAGCACGTGCGTCGCGGCCTGCAGACCGGCCAGGCGCAGCCGGTCGGTGCGCGCCGTCGCGAAGCCGCGGCTGCCCCAGTGCAGGACGACCAGCGGCACCACCATCAGCACGACCGCGGCCGGCGAACGCAGGTACGCCGACACGAAGAGCACGCCGAACGCCAGGTTGACCACCGAGCCGCCGACCCAGCCGACGGGGATCACCGGCCGCAGGTCGGTGAACACCTCGCCGATCGAACGCCCCGTCGCCAGCGCGATCACGACGCCGACGGAGACGTAGTTGACGACGGCGACCACGAGGACGGCGGCGGTGAGCGCGCCGGCGTTGCGCGCGGACAGGTCCTGCCCGTCGCGCAGGGCTGCCAGCACGAGCGCGCCGCAGGCTGTCGCAGCGCCCCACTGCGCGGCGTTGAAGCGGGTCTTGACCGCGGCGTTGCGGTGCAGGATGCCCACGACGAGCTTGGCGCCGACGACGAGCGCGACCGCCTCCGGGGCGGAGAAGACCACGAGCGTCGGCGCGAGCACCGCCTCGAACAGGTCCAGCGCCTCGATCTGGTCGCCGCACTGCACCCGGATGATGAGGTGGCCGGCCAGGACGAGCACGCCGAGCAGCAGCAGCGCCTCGGGCCAGTCCCTGCCGGGCACCGGTCCGCTCACCACCAGCGCGGCGAGGCTCGCGACGACGGCGACGCCCGCGAGCAGCGCGGTCAGTGCCGCGATCCTCCTGTCGGCCCGACGCCTCACTCCCACGCCCCGTACCAGTTGGCGCCGTACCAGTTGGCGCCGTACCAGTTGGCACCGTCGACCTCGCCGTAGTACTCGGAGCCGTACCAGTTCGCGCCGTACCAGTTCGCGCCGTACCAGTTGGCGCCGTACCAGTTCGCGCCGTACCAGTTCGCGCCGTACCAGTTCGCGCCGTACCAGTTCGCGCCGGTCCACTCGCCGGTCGTGTAGCCGAGCGGGTCCCAGAGCAGCAGCTGGGCGGTCATCTCGCCGGTGACGACCGTGGACATCGGGTCGTCGAGCTGGACGTACGACGTGCCGCGGCTGGCGTCGAGGCTGCCGAGCCCGCTGGAACGCTGGACGCCGGCGTTGGCGACGCCCGGCGGCGCGGAGAACGCGCGGACGACGTCGACCATGCCCGAGCCGACCGCCATCCGGTCGGTGGACGCGACGGGGCGGGCCGTGGCGGCGAACGCGTACTTGACCCGGTCCGGCGTCAGCGCGGGCTGCGCCGAGAGCATCAGCGCCACGGCGCCGGACGTGACGGCGGTCGCCATGGAGGTGCCGCTGCCGCGCCGGTACGGCGCCGCCATCGGGCTGGGGAACTCCGTCGCGATCGCCGACCCCGGCGCGGAGAGCGAGACGAGGCGCGCGCCGGGCGCGACGACGTCGGGCTTGGCCAGGCCGTCGGCCGCCGTCGGGCCGCGCGAGGAGAACAGCGGCAGCCGGTCGTCGCCGATGCCCGCCGTGCCGCGGTCGTCGACGGCGCCCACGGTGAGGACGAACGGGTCGTCGCCGGGCTTGGAGATCGTGCCCGCGGCCGGGCCGCGGTTGCTCGCGGAGACGACGACGACGATGCCCGCGGCCCAGGCCCGCTCGACGGCGTAGTTCAACGGATCGACGCGGTAGCTCTGCGTCGAGTCGGTGCCGAGGGAGAGGTTGAGGACGCGGATGCCGTACTCGTTCTTGAACGACACCGCCCACTGGATGCCGGCGATGACGGTGCTGACGTCGGCGGCGCCGGTGCGGCCGGCGACCTTGATGGAGACGAGGTTCGCCTGCGGCGCGACGCCCACGTGCTCGCCGCCGGACGCCGCGCCGTTGCCGGCGATGAGGCCGGCGAGGAACGTGCCGTGGCCGTACGAGTCGTCGCACCCGCTCTCGCCGGAGAGGTTGACGCACGGCGCGGTCTGCGTGCCGAGGGGGTCGGTGCGCACGGGCAGCACCCGGCCGGCCAGGTCGGGCAGGTCGGCGATGCCGGTGTCGAGCAGCGCGACGGTGACGCCGCCGCCCCTGACGCCGGTCCGGTGGAGGCTCTCGGCGCCGAGCGCCTTCGCGTAGACGGAGTTCGGGCCGGTGCCGGCCGTCGCGCTCGACTGCACGGTCATCGCGCGGTCGAGCGAGACCGTGGCCGCGCCGCCGCTCCCTGCGAGCGCCGCGACGTCGGCCGCGCCGAGCCGGGCGGCGAAGCCCCGGATGATCGGCAGGTCCTTCGTGACCGCGCCGCCGAGGGCGCGGACCGTACGGTCGGCGAGGTCGCCCGTCCCCGGCCTGCGGACGACGACGACGGAGACGTCGCCGGTGGTGCCGGCCAGCGCCGGGTCCACCACCGCGGTCACCGGCGCCGGCGCCCGCTGGGCAGCCGCCGGCGCCGTGACCCCGGGCAGCAGGGCGATCGTTGCGCTGAGCACGCCGATGAGCACTGAGCTTCGCCGCGTCATGGTCTGGGAACCCTCCGTAGCCACCCCGTAGCGAGGAGTATTCGCCGGGTCCTTCCGCGCGACCATCGCGCCGAAAGGCCTTTTTGCCGTGGTCCCCACTGACTAGGCCGCGCCCGCCCGGGTAGTCCGTGGCCGCGGGGGCTCACCCCTCGGCGAGCCGCAGGAGAGGCCGCCGCGTCGTCGCGCTCTGCACGGCGGCCGCCACGATCGGCGTGAACGCCAGCACCACGAACCGGTCGGCCTCGTCCCACGCGTCCGGCTCGACCGAGTCCACCTGCAGCAGCCCGATGACCCGCCCGTCCGTGATGAGGGGCACACCGAACCACGAGCGCACGCCGTGGGACACGCTCTTCTTCCTGCGCTCGTCGGTGACCGCCGCGTCGACCGTGATGTCCGGCAGGTACCGCGGCTCGCCGGTGAGCGCGATCGCGCCGCCGACGCCCTGCCCCAACGGCACCCGCATCGCCATGGCCTCCGCCGTCGCCGGCGGGTCGGTGGCCGCGAGCCGCAGGTGGTCGGTGTCGTCGATGAGCTGGACGGACCCGCCGGTGAAGTCGACGAGCTGCCGCAACGCGGCGAACGTACGGTCCAGCACGGTCGGCAGGTCCTGGCCCCCGGTGACGTCGCGGGCGAGGTCGAGGAGCAGGCGGTAGCGGGCGTCGTTCGCGGAGCCGGCGGACAGCGGCCTGCGGGCGGGGGCGATGCGGCGTACGGCGCCGCGCTGCTCGGGCACGTCCACGACACCGGCCGGGTGCATCAACGACGCCACGTGCGACGCCGGCACCGGCCGCGAGAACAGGTACCCCTGCGCGAGGTCCACGTCGAGCAGGCGCAGCGCCTCGAGGTGCGCGTCCTCCTCGACGCCCTCCGCGACGACCGACAGCCCGAACGCCCTGCCCATCGCCGCCACCGCGCCGACGATCGCCGCGCTGCGGTCGTCGCGCCCGAGCCCCATGACGAACGTCCGATCGACCTTGAGCACGTCCACCGGCAGCCGGGTCAGGTAGGTGAGCGAGGCGTGGCCGGTGCCGAAGTCGTCGATGGCGATGGAGACGCCGAGGTGGCGGAGCTCGTGCAGGGTCGTGACGACCGACTCGACGTTCTGCGTGATCGCGGTCTCGGTGACCTCGAGGCAGACAGACGCGGCGGGTACGCCCGCCTCCGCCAGCAGGCCCGCCACGATCGCGGGGAAGCCGGGCTGGACGAGCTGGCGGCGGGAGACGTTGACGGCGAGCGTCGCGCGGGTGCCGTCGGGCAGCAGCGGCCACGCCGCCGCGTCGGCCAGCGCCTGCCGCAGCACCGCGACGCCGAGCTCGAGGACGAGGTCGCTCTCCTCGGCGATCGGCACGAACTCGCCGGGGGCGACGTTGCCCCACGTGGGGTCGTTCCAGCGCACCAGTGCCTCGAACGCCCGCACGGTCCCGTCGACGAGCCGTACCTCCGGCTGGTACGCCACCGTCAGCTCCCCCGCGCGGACCGCGCGGCGCAGCGCCGCCTCGATCTCGTGGTGCCGTACGGTCGCCGCGCGCATCGACGGCGTGAACAGCGCGTACGCCCCGCCGCCGGCCGCCTTCGCCTGGTACATCGCGGTGTCCGCGTCGCGCAGCAGCGTCTCGGGGTCGTCGCCCTCGCCGGCGATGGCGATGCCGATGGACGCCGAGGCGTACGACTCGCGGTCACCCGGCAGCATGACCGGCCGCCGCAGCGCCTCGGCCACCCGGTCGGCCAGCGCCACGGCCGTCGCGACCTGCGCGACGCCGTGCGCGAGCACGACGAACTCGTCGCCGCCGAGCCGCGCGACGACGTCGCCCGGCCGCAGCAGCCGCCGCAGCCGGTCGGACACCTCGACGAGCAGCAGGTCGCCCGCCTCGTGGCCGAGGGAGTCGTTGACCCACTTGAACCGGTCGAGGTCGATGAACAGCAGCGCCATCGGCTCTCGCGCCTCGAACGCCGCCGCCATCAGCCCGAGCACCTCGGCGCGGTTGGGCAGGCCGGTGAGCATGTCGTGGGAGGCCTGGTGGGCGAGCTTGGCCTCGATGAGCTTGCGGTCGTGGATGTCCTCGACCTGTACGACGAGCCGGTCGCCGTCGTCGGCGGACGCGCGCGACAGCGCGACCAGCGCCCATCGGCCCCTGCCCTCCGCCTGCCGCACCCGCGCCTCGAACCGCGCTCCCGCCGAACGCCCCGCGCGCACCTCGCCCGCGACGCGTTCCAGCTCGATGCGCGCCGACGGCTCGACGAGATCGACGAACGGCACCCCCTGGAGCGCCTCCTCGTCGTCGCCGAGCAGCGCCGCGAGGGCCGGGTTGGCGGCCTCGACCAGGCCGCGGTCGTCCACGACGGCAAGGCCGATGGAGGCGTACGAGAACGCGTCGGAGAGGCGTTGCAGGCCGCGCTGCTGCTGCGAGGTCTGCATGCGCACGATGTACGCCGCGACGTGCACGCCGCCCGCGATGAGGAACGTGAGGATGACCGTGTAGACGACGCCCGGCGTGGAGCCGCTCGCGTCCTGCTGCGGCCAGGTCAGCGCCGCCGCGTCCACGGCGACCGCGGTGAGCACCGTGCCGAGCAGCCCGAAGCGCACCGCGCCCTCGACCAGCACGAACGCCCCGAGCATCGTGCCGGCGCGGCGCTGGCCGTCGTACGTCGCGGCGTACAGCACCCAGAACGCCAGGTCGAACGCCGTCACGCCGAGCGCGAGCCGCTCCAGCTCCAGGCGGGTCGTGAGGCGGCGGGCGACGAACACGACGACGACGGAGACGCCGACGAGCGCCGCGTGCAGCAGCAGCGGCCCGTCGAGGAAGCCCGCGCCGTCGGCGGCGAGGAGCACGATCGTCGCGAGGGCCGCGACGGCACGGACGACCGCGAGGGTCGTCTCGAACCGCACCGGCCCTGAGACGTCGTCCGCCAATGCTCCGCACCCCTCCCGAACAGGGCCGAACGTCCCGGCCCTAAGTCCCCTGCGTCAAAGGTAGGGAAATCCGGGCACGTGGGGCATGGCCCGTTGGGACCACTTTTCGCGGGTGTTGCAGACTGTCCGCGGGGGCTCCACGACGAGAGGAACGGCCCGAGTGCTCGACGACGCCGCCATCGAACGCATCCTCGTCGTGACCGCGCACCCGGACGACGTCGACTTCGGCGCGGCGGGCACCGTGGCGACGTGGACCAAGGCGGGCCACGAGGTGACGTACTGCGTCGTCACGAACGGCGACGCCGGCGGCTTCGACCCCGACGTGCCGCGCGGCGAGATCGCCGGGATCCGCCAGGCCGAGCAGCGCGCGGCGGCCGGGGAGGTCGGGGTGTCCGACGTCCGGTTCCTCGGCTGGCCCGACGGACGGGTCGTCGCCTCCATCGAGCTGCGCCGCGACATCAGCCGGGTCATCCGCGAGGTGCGCCCGCAGCGCGTCCTCACGCAGAGCCCGCAACGCAACTACGACCGCATCTACGCCTCCCACCCCGACCACCTCGCGGTCGGCGAGGCGACGCTCTGCGCCGTCTACCCCGACGCGCGCAACCCGTTCGCGCACCCGGAGCTGGCCGAGGCCGGGCACGAGGCGTGGACCGTCAGCGAGACGTGGCTCATGGCCGCGCCCGGCGCCGTGCACGTCGTGGACGTGACGGACGTGTACGACCTCAAGATGGCCGCGCTACGCCGCCACGTCAGCCAGCTCCCCGGCGTTCCCGGCGAGCTCGACACCATGCTGCGCGACTGGCTCGGCAGGAACGCGAAGGCCGCCGGGCTGCCGGAGGGACGCCTCGCGGAGGCGTTCCAGATCCTCGACACCGCGTGAGGGCGCGGTTCGACACCGGTGTGCTCGCGGCGGTCGGCAGCGCGACCGCGTTCGGCGTCACGATCGTCGTGCAGCGCAGCCTCGCCAAGAGCGGGCTGCCCGTCACCGCCGCGCTCGGCGTGCGCTTCGGCATCGCGGGGCTGGCGCTGCTCCTCTTCCTCGCCGTCCGCCGCGCGCCGCTGCTGCCTGTTCGCGGCGAGCGCGTACGCGCGCTGCTCCTCGGCGCGATCGGCTACGCCGGCGAGGCCGCGCTGTTCTACCTCGCGCTCGGCCGCGGCAGCGCCGCCGCGGTGTCGCTGCTGTTCTACGCGTACCCGGCGATCGTCACGCTGCTCGAGGTCGCGCTGCGGCTGCGGCCGCCGCGGCTGGTGACGTTCGCCGTCGTCGTGCTGTCCACGGTCGGCGTCGTGCTCATCGTCGTCACCGGCGACCGCGTCTCGATCTCGCCGGCGGGCGTCGCGTTCTCGCTCGCGGCGGCGGGGTCGTTCGCCTGCTACATGCTGCTGTCGCAGCGGCTCGTGCCGAGGAGCCCGCCAGCCGTCGTCGGCGCGTACGTCGCCACCGGCGCCTCGCTCGCGCTCGTCACCGTCGGGCTGTTCACCGGCAAGGCCGGCGTGCCCGCCTCGGACCTGCCGCTGCTCGCGGTCAACGGCGTCGCGACGGCGGTGGCGTTCGCGCTGCTCTACACCGCGCTCGCGCACCTCGCGGCGGGCGCGGCGGCGGTCGTCATGACGCTGGAGGCGTTCGTGGCGGTGGCGCTGGCGGCAGTCGCGCTGGGCGAGCGCATCAGGCCGTTGCAGCTCGTGGGCGGCGCGCTCGTCGTCGCGGCTGCCGTGGTCGTCGCGCTGACGCCTACCCCGCCAGCCCCCGCAGCGCCACGTGCGCCAACGCCACCATAGGAGCCAGGAACAGCGAGTCGATCATCAGGCTCACGCCCGTCAGCAGCAGCGCCGCGCCGATCATCAGCCCGACGAACGACAGCCAGCACGGGCTGGACACGAGCAGCACGACCGCGAGGATCCGGCGCTGTGCGGGCGTCTGCGCGTGCCCGACCTCGGGGACGTCCGCGCCGAGCCCGCGCAGCCGCGCGACCCGGTCGGCGAGCTTCGGCTGGAACGTCGGCATCGGCCGCGTGCCGTCGTTGCCCGCGTTGGGGTCCGCCGCGCCCGCGGCGAAGAGGTGCGCGGCCCACTCGGTGCCCGGTACGACCCCGCCCGACGTCCCCAGCGCGACGAGCCCGCGCGCCAGCGCGCCGGGGTCGCGGGTGAGCCGTACGGCGGTCGCGTCGGCGAGGTGCCGCCGCGCGCGCCAGGCCCTGCGCAGCAGCGGGTTCACGACGAGGAAGCCGAAGATCATCGCCGTCAGCTGGAACGCCATCCCCGCCACGACGAACGGCAGCAGCACCATCGACTTGAAGCCGCCCGGCTCCTTCTCGCCGTGGTCGGGGTCCTCGGTGGTGGCCTGCGCGAGCACCTCGGTGAGGGCCGCGGCGTCGTCGGCGCCGCGCCTGCCGAACGCGTACCGCAGCAGCCGCCGCAGCGTCACGCGCGGCCTGCCCTCGCTCGGTGCGCGGAGTACAGAGCCGACCAACCCGAGCGTCGCGAACACCGACGACAGCGTCGCGCCGATGCGCAGGTCGCCGTTGCCGACGGAGGCGACGACGTGCGCCACGACCGCCTGCGTCTCCGCGCGGTCGAGCGACTCGAGCAGACCGGTCGTGACGACCACCGTGCAGTTGTCCATGCGCGAGCCCACGGCGGCGGCGTTGGCGACGGGCGAGTCGAGCAGCATGACCTTGGGGGCGGGTACGCCGGCTGCGGCGGCCATCTCGCCGACGACGTTGACGACTTGCTGCTCCTCCAGCGACTCCCCCGGCGGCCGCGCGCCGAGCGCCAGCACCGTCGCGCCGCTGCCCGCGCGCTTGAACAGCCGCCGTACGCCGAGCCAGGCCAGCAGCAGGACGACCGAGCCGGGGACGACGATCGCCGCCCCGATCAGCGCGATCGTCTCCGGCGGCAGCGGCGCGGACGAGCCCGAGTCGGACGCGAGCGCGGCGAGAGGGTCGGGCATCGCGACGACGAGGTTGACCAGATCGACAGCGAGCATGGCGGCGGCGTACAGCAGCGGCGAGATCACCGCGCTCAAGGGGATGCCCATGAGCCCGATCGCGAGCGCGGACAGCGCCGTGAAACGCCACGACGCGCGGCGGTGGCGACTCTGCGCGTCGAGGAAGCTCTCGCGGTTTACCGGACCCGGTACCGGGGCATAGGCGGCCATCTCGGGCATGCGCATGTTGTAGCAGCGACTGGGTATGCCCCGTTATGAGCGGATGACCCAGCCTCCGCGCGTCGTCCCTACCAATCGAGCGAAAGGACGCCTCATGCGTCTGCGCCACCTGATCGTCGCCGCCGCGGCCGCGGGCACCATGGCCGTGACCGTGACCCCCTCGAACGCCATCGTGAACGGCTCGCCGGCCCCTGAGGGCGCGTACCCGTTCATGGCCGCCATCACGGACGCCAGCGGCTTCCAGTACTGCGGCGGCTCCGTCATCTCCAGCGGCTGGGTGCTCACCGCGGCCCACTGCATGGTCGACGAGGTGAAGAAGCCGAGCGGCGTCCGCGTCGTCACCGGCCGCACCAACCTGGGCGACACCAGCAAGGGCCAGGTCATCACGGCGTCCGCGATCTTCGTGCACCCGAAGTACGACGGCAACGGCTGGGACGTCGCGCTGATCCGTCTCGCCACCCCGACCACGTCGCCGGCGATCCAGCTCGCCACCGCGTCGAACGAGAACCTCGAGACCCCCGGCACCGTCGTCCGCGTCACCGGCTGGGGCGACCAGACCGGCACGCTCGGCCTGACCGCTACCAACCAGATGCGCTTCGTCGACCTCAAGGTCATCAGCGACGGCCAGTGCGGCCAGACCAACTTCGGCTTCCACGGCCCGACCGGCGTCTGCGCCGAGGAGATCGCGAAGGACTCGTGCCAGGGCGACTCCGGTGGCCCGCTGTTCTGGAACGGCTCGCCGCGCATCCAGATCGGCGTCGTGAGCTACGGCACCGGCTGTGGCCTGCCGAAGTTCCCCGGCGTCTACAGCGAGGTCAACAACCCGGACATCCGGTCGTTCATCACGCAGCACTCAGGCGTCTAGCCAGGCACTGACGAAGGGCGGGCACCCCAGCCGGTGCCCGCCCTTCGTGCTGTCCCTCGCCCCTGGCGCCGGCCGTGCACCCGTTCTTTGAAGATCACCACGCGCGAGACCGGCGGGTGACCGGCAAGGAACGAGCTCCCGGAGCGGCGCGGACGGCCAGGGCTGCCTCCGGGAAAACTCGCGGGCGGTGCGTACGCCGTTGGCATACGTTGGTGCCGATGCGCGCCCTGCCCATGGCGGACCCCGGGGTCCCCGACCTGCGGTCGCCTGGGCGCTTCCTCCTCCGGGTGCTGCGGCTCCAGTGGCCCACCATCGCCGGCGGCGTCGTCTTCGGCGTCGTCTGGATGGGCTGCCAGGCGCTGCTGCCGTACGTCGTCGGCCGCGCCATCGACGAGGGCCTCACCGACAGGGACGACGGCGCGCTGCTGGCCTGGGCGCTCGTCCTCCTCGGCGTCGGCCTGCTGCAGGCGGTCGCGGGCGTCGCGCGGCACCGGTTCGCCGTCACGAACTGGATGATCGCCTGCTTCCGTACGGAGCAGTGGCTGATCCGGCACGTCGTACGACTCGGCGCCTCGCTCGGCAAGCAGGCGAGCACCGGCGAGGTCGTCAGCATCGGCGCCACCGACTGCGTCGCGATCGCGCGGGCGCTCGACATCACGGCCCGCGGCGCGGGCGCGGCGGTGTCGTTCGCGCTCGTCGCGGTCCTGCTGCTCCGCGCGTCGACCGCGCTCGGCCTCGTCGTCATCGTGGGCGTGCCGGCGTTCACGCTGCTGCTCGGCCCGATCCTGCGGCCGCTGCACGCGCGGCAGGGCACCCAGCGCGAGGCCGTCGGCGACCTCACCGGCCTCGGTGCCGACACCGTCGCGGGGTTGCGCGTGCTGCGCGGCATCGGCGGCGAGGACGCGTTCGTCGCGCGGTACCGCGAGGAGTCGCAGCGCGTCCGCGGCGCCGGCGTCCAGGTCGCGCGGACGCAGTCGATCCTCGACGCCGCGCAGGTGCTGGTGCCAGGGACGTTCGTCGTCGTGGTGACGTGGCTCGGCGCGCGGTTCGCGCTGTCGGGGCGGATCACGCCGGGTGAGCTGGTGGCGTTCTACGGGTACGCCGCCTTCCTCATCACGCCGCTGCGGACCGTCACCGAGGCGCTGGACAAGGTGACGCGCGCGTTCGTCGCGGCGCGGCGGCTCGTCACCGTGCTCGTCCTCTCGCCGGTGCTGACCGACCCCGCCTCCCCGGTCCCTGAGCCGCCGCCCGGCGTACCGCTGCACGACGTCTCCTCGGGGCTCACCGTGGAGCCCGGGCTGGTGACCGCGGTCGTCAGCGCGGAGCCGGACGACGCCACCGCGCTCGCCGACCGGCTCGGCCGCTGGGTCGACGCCGACGTCACGCTCGGCACGGTGCCGCTGTCGGCACTTCCGCTTGCGACCGTGCGCCGGCGCGTGCTCGTCGCGGACAAGAACCCGCTGCTGTTCACGGGCCCGCTGCGCGACGAGGTCGTCGACATGACCTACGTCGAGGCGGCTGCCGCCACGGACGTCGTCGAGGCGCTGCCCGGCGGGCTCGACGCGGAGGTCGAGGAGCGCGGGCGCTCGCTCTCGGGCGGCCAGCGGCAACGCCTCGTGCTCGCGCGGGCGCTCGCCGCGGAGCCCGACGTGCTCGTGCTGGACGAGCCGACGTCGGCGGTGGACGCGCACACCGAGGCGCGCATCGCCGACCGGCTCAAGCTCGCCCGCGCGGGCCGCGCGACCGTCGTCTGCACGACGTCGCCGCTGCTCCTCGACCGCGCCGACGTCGTGGCGCTGCTCGACGAGGGGCGGGTCGTCGCGACGGGGACGCACCGAACGCTCCTCGCCTCCTCCGAGCGCTACCGCAACGTCGTGACGCGAGGCGAGGCATGAGAACACCCCACGACCCCGCTTCGCGGGCCCGCGGGGCCCCCGAATGAACGTCCTCCTCCCCGTCGCGGGGTCGCGCGAGGTCCGCGCGTACGCCCGCGCGCTGATCCGCCGCCACCCGCGCCGCGTGCTTCTGACCGTCGTCCTCTACGCCGCCGCCGCCATCGCGGGCCTCGCCGGACCGCCGCTGCTCGGCCGAATGGTCGAGGCGGTCACGCACGGCTCGACGCGCGGGCGCATCGACACCCTCGCGGCGTTGCTCGCGGCATCGGTGATCCTGCAGACGATCCTCACGCGCGTCTCCCGGCTGGTGTCGCTGGTGCTCGCCGAGGAGGTGTTCGCGGAGCTGCGCGAGGACTTCCTCTCGCGCGTCGTCGCGCTGCCGCTCTCGACCGTCGAGTCGGCGGGCTCCGGCGACCTGCTGACCCGCATGACCGCCGACGTGGACACGCTGTCGCGCACGATCCGCGACGCCGTACCGGAGGTCGTCGTCGCGGGGACGACGTCGGTGCTGACGATCGTCGCGGCGTTCGTCGTGGCGCCGCAGGTGGCGCTCGCCGGTCTCGTCGCGGTGCCGCCGCTGTGGCTCTCGACGCGCTGGTACCTGCGCCGCGCGCCCGCCGGCTACCTGCGCGAACGCGCGCAGTGGTCGATCCTCACGTCCGGCGTCGCCGAGACGACCGAGGGCGCGCGGACGAGCGAGGCGCTGGGGCTGCAGCAGCGGCGCATCGACCGTACGGACCGCGACCTGAAGGGTGCGTACGACGCCGAGATCTACACGCTCCGCCTGCGCAGCAGGTGGTTCCCCGTCGTGGACCTGTCGTTCGTGCTGCCGGTCGTCGCGGTGCTCCTGTACGGCGGGTGGCTGTACTCCCGTGGCGACGCGTCGCTCGCGCAGGTGACCGCGGTGACGCTGTACGTGCAGCAGCTCCTGGACCCGCTCGACCGCCTGCTCGGCTGGCTCGACGAGCTGCAGATCGGCGCGGCGTCACTGGCGCGGCTGGTCGGCGTGGCCGCCGTACCGGACGACCGCGAGCCGACCGGCGCGCTGCCCGAGGACGAGCGGCTCGACGTCGAGGACGTGCGCTTCGCGTACGTCGACGGGCGCGACGTGCTGCACGGCGTCGACCTCGCCGTACGGCCCGGCGAACGCCTCGCCGTCGTCGGTCCCAGCGGCGCCGGGAAGTCCACCATCGGGCGGCTGCTCGCGGGCATCCACGGGCCGCGTACGGGGCGGGTCGCGGTGGGCGGCGTACCGCTGCTCGAGCTGCCGCTCGAACGCCTGCGCACCGAGGTCGCGCTCGTGACGCAGGAGCACCACGTGTTCGTGGGGACGCTCGCGGAGAACCTGCGGCTGGCGGCACCCGACGCGCCGCAATCGACCCTGCGGTCCGCGCTGGAGGCGGTCGACGCGCTCGACTGGGCGACGGGGCTCCCGGAAGGGCTGGACACGAAGGTCGGGTCCGGCGGGCACACCCTCACGCCCGCGCAGGCCCAGCAGCTCGCGCTCGCGCGGCTGGTCCTCGTGGACCCGCACACGCTCGTGCTCGACGAGGCGACGTCACTGCTCGACCCGCGCGCGGCGCGGCACCTCGAACGTTCGCTCGGCGCCGTGCTGAAGGGCCGTACGGTCGTCGCGATCGCACACCGGCTGCACACCGCGCACGACGCCGACCGCGTCGCGGTCGTGGAGGACGGGCGGGTCAGCGAGCTCGGCAGTCACGACGAGCTGCTCGCGGCGCGCGGCTCGTACGCCGGCCTCTGGGCCTCCTGGATGTCCGAGTCCTAGCCGCCGCGGACCCGCCGGCTCCCGGAAGTTACCGGTGGGTACGGACCGCCGGAGTCACCGCCTGAGCACGGCCGCCAGTCCGTACTCACCGGTAACTTCCGGCGGCGGCACCCTAGAAGTACGACTTGAACTCCGCGTCGGTCATGACGTCCCCGGCCGGCGGCAGCGAGATCTTCGCGGCACTGCCGTGGGCCCGCAGGTCCACGACCGTGGACAGCTCGGAGAGCGCCTTCGCGACGCGCGGCTGTCCGATCTGCTCGTACGCCTTCGCGAACGCCGGCAGCGCGTCGAACCACACGCCCGTCACGAGCCCGTCCTGGATAGCGACCTCGACCTCGACCTCCCCGGTGATCTTCGTCGGGTCCACGCCCGCGGTGATGAGGCTCCGCGTCGAGGACGAGGGGAACGCGAGGAATGCCGCCGACGCGGGTACGACGACGTGCGCCATGGCGGGCTCGTCGGCACCGTCATGCGCGCTGCGCTCCGCGTCGGCGAGCATCGACACACCGGCCGGGAAGATCGACGACTCGACGTCGACCGACACGTCGGTCATGCGCTCGACCTCGGCGGCGGTGAAGCGCAGCCACTTCGCGTGGGCCGGCTCCGGCCAGCCGGGCATCTGCAGGTAGCCGCCGTTCGTCGTGACGTACGAGCGGCTGTCCAGGTCACCCGGCTTCACGTCCTTGCCGACGAGCTGGGACAGCAGGCCGGCCGGGCTCTCGGTCATCGTCTGCTCGACGAAGGAGCGCTTCGCGGCGAGGTCGTACTTCCCGTCGCGCCGCACGGTGACGGAGCCGCCACCCGCGAGGCTGGTCGTCCCCTTGATCACGAACGTCGCGGTCTTCTTCGCCCGTGTCGCCTTGACCGCGGCAAGGACCCGCGCGAGGTCGGACTGCGTCACCGCGGGCTTCGTCGAGGCGGGCGCGGACGAGGGCGCCGCACCCGGATCCGCCGGCGAACCGCCGCACCCGCCGAGCACGAGGGACAGAACCGCCAGAACGGCCACTGTGCGCATTCCGCCAGCGTAGTGTCGGAATCCAGGACACGCCTACGGGGGTTGGTGAGCCAGTGGTGCCCGATCGACCTGTCACGCCCGTCCTCGCCGTCGACGGCGAGAAGCGGGTCGAGCTGTCGCTGCGCGTCCTCGACGCCGCGCCGATCGGCATGGTCGTCACGTCCTCCAGCGGCCGGATCGTGTGGGCCAACGCGTCGTTCGGCGCGCTCGTCGGCGCCACGCGCGGCGTCGAGGGGCGCACGCTCGGCGACCTCGTGACGGTCGAACGCACCGACGAGGCCGCCGCGGGCATGGCCGCCGTGGTCGCCGGCGAGCAGGCGGCGTACGAGTGCGAGGAGCGCTGGCACGTCCCCGGCAACGAGGTCCGCTCGGTCGTCGTCAGCGCCGCGCTCTCCCCCGACCCCGACGGCGGCGCGCCGTACGTCGTGCTGCAGACGCTCGACACGACCGACCGCCGCCGTGCGGAGCTGGAGCTGCGGCGTTCGAACGACGAGCTGACGCAGTTCGCGTACGTGGCCTCCCACGACCTCTCGGAGCCGCTGCGCGTCATCGCGGGCCATGTGCAGCTGCTCGCCGGGCGGTACGGTGACGCGCTCGACGACGACGCGAAGACGTGGATCGAGTTCGCGGTCGACGGGTGCGCGCGGATGCGTTCGCTCATCGACGACCTGCTCGCGTACTCCCGCGCGGGCCGCGACCTGAAGATCGTCGACGTCGACCTCGGCGCGGTCGCCGCGACCGTCGCCGCGGAGTACCCGGGGGTCGTCCGCACCGAGCCGCTCCCCTCGGTGCGCGCCGACCGGATGCTCGTCCATCAGGTGCTGCGCAACCTGCTGTCCAACGCCACCAAGTTCGCCCGCGCGGACGTCCCCGCCGAGGTCGCGCTGTCCGCCGAGCGCATCGGCACCGACTGGCTCGTCACGGTGGCCGACAACGGCATCGGCATCGACCCGCGGCATCGCGAACGGGTGTTCAACGTGTTCCAGCGGCTGCACGGCCGCGGCGACTACGAGGGCACCGGCATCGGCCTCGCGATCGTCCGCAAGGGGGTCGAGCAGATGGGCGGCCGGGTCTGGGTCGACGACTCGCCGCTCGGGGGGACCGCCATCCGCTTCACCCTGCCCGCCCCCGAAGGAGCCCTCGCATGAGTGGTGAGCCCGTCCAGATCCTCCTCGTCGAGGACAGCCCCGGCGACGTCAACCTGACACGCGAGGCGCTGCGCGGCGCGAAGATCGCCAACGAGCTCAACGTCGTCGGCGACGGCGAGGCGGCGCTCGCGTACCTGCGCCAGGAGGGCGAGCACGCGGACAGCCCGCGGCCGCACCTCGTCCTGCTCGACCTCAACCTGCCGCGCATGGACGGCCGCGACGTCCTCGCCGCGATGAAGGCCGACCCGTTGCTCAAGAGCATCCCCGTCGTCGTCCTCACGACGTCGTCGGCGGAGGTGGACGTGCTCAAGGCGTACGAGCTGCACGCCAACTCCTACGTCACCAAGCCGGTGTCGTTCGACGAGTTCATCACCGCGCTGCGCGCGCTCGAGGGGTTCTGGCTGGAGATCGTCCGGCTGCCCAGCCGCTGAGGCGCCGGTGTGCCTTGCGGACGCCGAACTCATGATCTTGGCAACGTTTCTGCCTGCCGGCACGCACAGACGTCGCCAAGATCACGACAAGCGAACGTGATCGTCCGGCGGCCTAGCCGCTGACGGCGAGACCGCGCGGCGCGCGCTGCGGCGGTACGGCGCCGAGCGTCCGCCTGCGCAGCCAGCGTTCGGCCGCGAGCGCGGGCAGCGGCGGGCTCCACAGGAAGCCCTGCGCCACGTCGCAGCCGAGCTCGCGGACGGCGGCGCGCTGCTCCGCGGTCTCGACGCCCTCGGCGTGCAGCCGCAGCCCGAGGGCCTGGCCGAGCGCGGTGATGGCGGTGACGATCGACAGGTCGTCGGCGTCGGTGCCGAGCCCGGACACGAAGCCACGGTCCACCTTGAGCGTGTCCACGGGGAGGCGCTTGAGGTACGACAGCGACGAGTAGCCGGTGCCGAAGTCGTCGATCTCCAGGGTGACCCCGAGGCCGGCCAGCGCGCGCAGCACCTCGACCGCGTCGTCCAGGTCCTCCATGAGGACGGTCTCGGTGATCTCCAGGTGCAGCCTCGCGGGGGCGATGCCCGAGGCCGCGAGCAGCTCGGCGACGGTCGGTACGAACCCGGGGTCGAGCAGCTGCCGCGCGGAGACGTTGACGGCCATCGTGACGTCGGCCGCAGAGGCGTACGCCTCCGTCCACCGCGCGAGCTGCTCCGTCGCCTGCCGCAGCACCTCCGTGCCCAGCGGCACGATCAGACCGGTCTCCTCGGCGACGGGCACGAACTCCGCCGGCGGCACCAGGCCGCGCTGCGGGTCGTTCCAGCGGACCAGCGCCTCGAAGCCGACCAGCCGCTCGTCGGCGAGCGACACGATCGGCTGGTAGTGCACGACGAACTCGTCGTGCAGCAGCCCGCGCCGCAGCGCCGTCGCGACGCCGAGCCGCGTCGCCGCGCGCTGCCGCAGCGCGGTGTCGAACAGCTCCGTCCGCGCCCGGCCGCGCTCCTTGGCGCGGTACATCGCGGCGTCCGCGTCGCGCAGCAGCGAGTCGGCGCGCGCGCCGGGGCTGGAGACCGTGACACCGACGCTCGCCGTGACGAACAGCTCGCGCCCCTCCACGACGAACGGCGTCGCGAACGCCCCCAGCACGCGTTCCGCGACCTCCCTCGCGTCGTCGGGCCCGGACACGTCCTCGCAGCAGACGACGAACTCGTCGCCGCCGAGCCGGCTGACGGTGTCCCCAGGCCGTACGGCGGCGCTGAGCCGGCTCGCCACGTCCACCAGCAGCGCGTCCCCCGCGCTGTGGCCGAGGCCGTCGTTGACGAGCTTGAAGTGGTCGAGGTCGACCATGAGCACGGCGACGCCGCCGAGACGGCGGTCGTGCTGCAGCAGCGCGTGGTCGAGGCGGTCGAGCAGCAGGATGCGGTTCGGCAGGCCGGTCAGCCCGTCGTGCAGCGCCTGGTGCGCGAGCGCGCGCTCGGCCCGCTTGCGGCGCGTGATGTCGAGCAGCTGCGCGAACACGTAGTCCGGCTCGCCGCTCTCGCGGCAGACCACCGCGACGTCCACCAGGGCGTCCACGGCCTCGCCGCTCGGCCGCGTGAAGCGGATCTCGACGCCCGTCCTGTGCGGCCCCGCCAGCGCCGCCGCGAACGGCCCCTGACCCGGCGCGGGCACCGGCAGGAACTCGTCGGGGTGGTGCCCGGCCAGCTCCTCCTCGGAGCGCCCGAGCAGCGCGCAGAGGGCGGCGTTGACGCGGACGAACCGCCCGTCCAGATCGGCGATGGCGGTGCCCGCGGTGGCGCCCTCGAAGCCGAGCTCGAAGCGGCGTTCGGCGCGGGCGCGTTCGGTGACGTCGAGCGCGGTGCCGACGATGCGGCGCGCGGTGCCGTCGCCGTCGCGGGGCGCGCGGAACCGCGCGGTGACCGTACGGACGTCGCCGTCCGGCCGCACGACGCGGTACGTCACCTCGACCGGCTCGTCGTGCGCCTTCGCCTCGGCCACCTTCGCCTCGAACGCCGAACGGTCGTCCTCGTGCACCATGCCGAACACCGCGGCCGACGTCAGCGGCGCGCCGACCGGCATGCCGAAGATCCGGTACAGCTCGTCGGACCACGTGATCCGGTCGCCGTCGAGCACGTGCTCGAAGCTGCCGAGCCCCGCCACCGCCTGCGCCTCCGCGAGCCGCCGCCGGTCGTCCTCCGCGGCGCGGCGCAGGCGGATCTGCTCGGTGATGTCCTTCGCGATCGCCGACGAGCCGATGACGGTGCCGCGCGCGTCGCGGATCGGCGACACCGTCAGCGAGCACTCGACCGTCGTGCCGTCCTTGCGGACGACCACGGTCTCGTACGGCGGCACGCTCTCGCCGCGCGCGACCCGCGCGAGGACGTCGTTGATCTGCGCGACGCGGTCGGGCGGCGCGGTGAACGTCGGGTGCCTGCCGATGGCCTCGGCCGCGGGGTAGCCGGTGAGGCGTTCGGCCGCGGGGTTGAAGCTGACGATCGTGCCGTCGAGCAGCCGGCCGATGATCGCGTCGTCGGAGGAGTCGACGATCGCCGACAGGCGGCTCGCGGCGTCCTCGGCGGCGCGGCGTTCGGTGATGTCGCGGAACGACGCCACGGCCGCGTACGGCATCTCGGAGCCCGGCAGCCGCAGCGGGGAGGCGTTGATCTCGATCCAGCGCCGGCCGCGCTCCGGGTGGTCCACGCCCATGACGACGCCGTGCACCGGCTCGCCGGTCCGCAACGCCACCATCGCCGGGTGGTCCTCGCCGTCGAACGGCCTGCCGTCCTCGCGCGTCGCGCCCCAGCGCGGGTCCACCGGCGTACGGCCGCGGAACTGGTCGGCGGTGAGCCCGAGGATGCGCTCGGCGGCGGGGTTGACGTCGGCGACCTCGCCGGCGGCGTTGTGCACGACGACGCCCTCGCCGAGGCTCTCGACGAGCGCGCGCTGCTCGGCCTCCCTGCGGGCGATGGCGGCCTGCGCGGCGGCGCGTTCGACGGCGTAGCGGATCGCCCGCTCGAGGCCCTCGGCGGTCAGCTCGCTCTTGAGCAGGTAGTCCTGCGCGCCGTGGTGCACGGCCTCCTGCGCGAGGCCGCGGTCGGCCTGCGCGCTGAGCACGACGATCGCGACGCCGGGCGCGGCGACGAGCAGCGCGTCGAGCGCGTCGAGCGCGTGCGCGTCCGGCAGCCCGAGGTCGAGCAGCACGCACCCGAACTCCCGCTCCCGCACGGCGGCCACGGCGTCCGCGAGGCAGGTGACCCAGCGGACGTACGGCAGCTCCGCCGGAGCCGCGGCGCGCAGCGCCACGCGCACCAGGCTGGCGTCGCCAGGGCTGTCCTCGACCAGCAGCACGCTCGGTAGCACGCGTGGCACCCCCGTTCGTCGTCGGCCGTCGCTCTACGTTCGGCGCCGGCCTCGACGCGGACGAGGGGCCAGAGGTCACGAGTTCCGTGGGCCGTCCTTACTCCGGCCGCCCGGTTGGTCCCGTTACGTCGCGTGCGGGTGCGGCCGCAGGATGCAGAACTCGTTGCCCTCGGGGTCCCTGAGCACCTGCCACGACCCGCCGGCGTAGACGTCGTCGGCGCGCGTCGCGCCGTGCGCGAGCGCCGCCTCGATCGCGGCGTCGAAGTCGTCGGAGCGCAGGTCGAGGTGCAGCCGGTTCTTGACCGACTTCGCATCGGGCGTCGGGAGGAACTGCAGGCACGGGAAGCCGGGCGCGTACAGCTCGGCGTACCCCTCGGGCTGCTCGACGACGTCGCCGCCGATGAGCCCCTGCCACCACGTGGCGATCGCCGTGGGGTCGCCGGTGCAGTCGATGGAGACGGCTTCGAGCCCGTTCAGTCCGTTCATGCCCGGCACGCTACGACAGCGGGCGCTTCAGCGACGGGCCGCCGCGGTCCACGCGCAGCCGCCGCGCGGCCGCGAGCGTCGTGGTGAGGTGCGCGTACGCGAGGATCGCGCCGGCGTGCTCCTCGCGCGCGAAGTACCGGTTCTCGCCGGCGCCCGCGAACATCTGGCCGGTACGGAAGCGGCTCTGCATGCGGCGTACCTGCCGCAGGTGCAGCAGGCCCCACCGCCGGGCGGAGACCTTCAGCCCGCGGTCGAAGCCGTGCACCGACGCCTCGACGTCGAGCGTGCCGAACACGAACTGCCTGCCCGTCCCCCAGTCGGGGCCCTCGGGGAAGTACAGCCGCGGCGTGCCGGGCACGTACACGCTGCCGCCCGGCGCCCGCGCGGGCGGCGACGCGAACGGCGTCTGCGAGACGTTGCGGTAGAGCAGTGCCTGATTGTGCCTGATGGCCTCCGGGAACCCCGCCCCGGCCAGCGCGGGCACGACGGCAGCGTGCGGCGAGAAGCCGACCGTGTAGTCGGGGTTGAGCCTGTGGTGGTTGACGACCCAGCCGGTGCGCTCGACGTTGCTGCCGTCGAGCCACGACGAGACGCGGCGGCCGTTGACGACCTTCGACGAGTGCACGTCCGACGGCAGCGAGTACGCCGCGACGAAGCGCTCGTACGCCGCCTCCGCCCAGACCTGCCGGTGCGGGTGGTACGGCAGCAGCTCGACCGCCGTGAGCACGCCGAGCGCGTCCCAGGCCAGCTCCTCCGCGCCGCTGTCGCCCGGCGTGAGCAGCCTGCCGCGGCGGTCGCGCAGGTAGTGGAGCGGGCGCGACGTGACGACGTCGGCCTCGTGCGCCAGCATCCGCGCCAGCAGCACGCGGTCGTGCTCGGGCAGCGCGGGGCCGATCAGCCAGCCCGCGAGCCCGACCTGCGACGCCCACAGCGCCGACTGCCAGGAGGCGCCCCACGCGGCCCGCGCGGGGACGTTGCCGATGTGCGTGCGCACCGACAGCGCGACGAGCTGCGCGACCCTCTGCCGCGCAGTCTCGGCGTCGATCTTGGTGACGCGCGCGTCGTACGCGCCGGTCGACAGCGGCGCGGCGAGGGCCAGCGCGACCGACGAGTAGCGGCGTACGTCCTCCGCGTCGAGCGTCGTCGTCAGCGCCGCGCGCTGCGACCACGACGACCACGGCTCGAACTTCGTCATCCGCTCGGCCCACCAGGAGTTCATGTAGTACTTGGCGGCGGTGTTGAGCGCGTCGCGGACCAGCGTGGCGTTGAGGTCGGGCTTGCTGATGAGAGCCGGGCGCAGCGTGGCGAGCCTGGTCTCGGACGCGAAGCGGCCCGCCCCCGCGGGGGCGGGCAGCAGCGTCGCGAGCAGGGCTACGGCACAGGCGAGCGAGACTCGGCGGGCACGGCCCAACGGGTCCCCCTCAGCACGAAGCGCGGCGGTCGTTATCCGGCTTGCTTCGTGAACGGGCCGCCCAAACCTTCAGGAAGGCGGCGGTGCCCGCTTTTCGCGATCTTGGCTGCGTCTGTGCGCGCCGGGCAGCACGAACGCAGCCAAGATCACCGGGAACGGGGCCGCGAAACGCGTCCCTAAGACGCGGGACGGACCTGGAAGTTGCCGCCGCCGGTGATCGCGCGGGTCGCCACCTGGCCGGCGCGGCACGTCGACGACAGCTGCGCGGGGACGGGGACGCCCATGACGGTCTCGCCGTTGGCGGAGACGCCGTACTGGTCGGCGCGGCCCGGCTCGCCGTTGTCGACGACCTTGACGAACCACTCCTTGCCGGTGGCGTCCTTGCCCGAGGCGTACGCCGTGTTGCCGTTGACGACGACGCAGCTCAGCGTGATGTGGACCGCGCTACGCGCCTTGCCGGGGCCGTCGACCTTGTGGTTGGCGCGGCCGGTGCTGGTAGCGGGGTGGCCCTCGATCGTGAGCATGCTCTTCGTGGCCGTGCGCCCCTTGCCGTCGCGGTGGAAGCCGCCGCCCGTCACGCTGGCGGGCGCGGCGTGTGCGGTGCCTGCGACGAGGGCGCCGAGCGACGCGACGGCGAGCACGGTACGGACGGGACGCATGGCTCATCTCCTGGCTGGGGGGTTGGAGACGTTCTCCCCCACAGGCGCCGCGGCAACCGCCCGGGATACGGGGTGACTAGTCCTTACGGGCTAGTCATCGCCCGTCCGCGTACCGTCGCTGGTCGTGTACACCCCGCCTCCCGACCTCTCCGCCGGTGACGTCGCGGCCGCGCTGAGGGACGGCTGGGGCCTGTCCGCCACCGCGCTCTCGTACCTCCCCGTCGGGTACGGCGGGCACCACTGGTCGGCCGTCGCGGGCGGCCGCCGGTGGTTCGTGACGGCCGACGACCTCGACGCGAAGCCGTGGCTCGGCGAATCGCGGGACGCGGCGTTCGCCGGCCTGGCCGCGGCGTACGACGCCGCCGCGCGGCTGCGCGAGAGCGGGCTGGCGTTCGTCGTCGCGCCGCTGCGCACGCCCTCCGGGGTCGGCGCCGTGCGCGCCGGCGAGCGGTACGCCGTCTCCGTCACGCCGTGGGTGGACGGCACGGCCGGCGGCTTCGGCGACGACGTCACCCCCGAGCAGCGAGACGCGCGGCTGCGGCTCCTCGCGGAGCTGCATGCGGCGACGTTCGCGGTCCGCGGGCTCGCGGTGTCGCCGCCCGCGCTCCCCGACAGGCCGGTCGTCGACCGCGCGCTGGCCGAGCTCGGCACGCCGTGGTCCGGGGGGCCGTTCGCGGAGGAGGCGCGGCTGCTGCTCGCCGAGCACGCGGACGGCGTACGGCTGCTGCTCGCGGACTTCGACGGGCGCGCGGCCGCGGTGCGCCCCGCGGACCTCGTCGTGACGCACGGGGAGCCGCACCCGGGCAACGTCCTGACGACGCCGGACGGGCCGCGCCTCGTCGACTGGGACACCGTCGCGCTGGCTCCCCCGGAGCGCGACCTCTGGCTGCTCGGCGACGGCGACTTCGCGGCGTACGGCGGCCCGGTGGACCCGGAGCGGATCGCGCTCTACCGGCTGCGCTGGCGGCTCGCCGACATCGCGTCGTTCACGGCGGCGCTGCGGTCGCCGCGCGGCACGGCCGACGACCTGAGACTGCTGCGCGCCAACCTCTGAGCTACTCCCACTCGATCGTGCCGGGCGGCTTGCTCGTCACGTCGAGGACGACCCGGTTGACGGCGCGGACCTCGTTGGTGATGCGCGTGGAGATCTTGGCGAGGACGTCGTACGGCACCCGCGTCCAGTCGGCGGTCATCGCGTCCTCGGACGACACGGGACGCAGGACGACCGGGTGGCCGTACGTCCGCCCGTCGCCCTGCACACCGACGCTGCGGACGTCCGCGAGCAGCACGACGGGGCACTGCCAGATGTCGCGGTCGAGGCCCGCACGGGAGAGCTCCTCGCGGGCGATCGCGTCTGCCTCGCGGAGGACCTCGAGGTTGTCGCGGGTCACCTCGCCGACGATGCGGATGCCGAGGCCGGGGCCAGGGAACGGCTGGCGCCAGACGATCTCGGGCGGCAGGCCGAGCTCCTCGCCGACGCGGCGGACCTCGTCCTTGAACAGCTTCCGCAGCGGCTCCACCAGCGCGAACTGGAGGTCGTCGGGGAGGCCGCCGACGTTGTGGTGGCTCTTGATGGTGGCCGCGCCCTCGCCGCCGCCGGACTCGACGATGTCGGGGTAGAGCGTGCCCTGGACGAGGAACTCGACGCTCTCGCCGTGCGCGCCCGCGTCGGCGACGACCTCGCGCGCGGCCTCCTCGAAGACGCGGATGAACTCCCGCCCGATCGCCTTGCGCTTGGTCTCCGGCTCGGTGACGCCGGCCAGCGCGCCGAGGAAGCGTTCGGCCGCGTCGACGACCTTGAGCCGTACGCCGGTCGACGCGACGAAGTCCTGCTCGACCTGCTCGGCCTCGCCCTTGCGCAGCAGCCCGTGGTCGACGAACACGCACGTCAGCTGGTCGCCGACCGCCTTGTGCACCAGCGCCGCCGCGACCGCCGAGTCGACGCCGCCGGACAGCCCGCAGATGACGCGCTTGCCGCCGACCTGCGCGCGGATCGCGTCGACCGCCTCGTCGACGATGTTGACCATCGTCCAGGACGGCTGGCAGCCGGCGCCCTCGTAGAGGAACTGCTCGAGGACCTTCTGGCCGTACGCCGTGTGCATGACCTCGGGGTGGAACTGCACGCCGTACAGCCGCCGCGCGTCGTCCTCGAACGCCGCCACCGGCGCGCCGTCGCTCGTGGCCGTGACGACGAAGCCCTCGGGTGCGCCCGCGACGCAGTCGCCGTGCGACATCCACACCGACTGCTGCAGCGGCAGACCCTTGAAGAGCGTGCGCTCCTGGGTCACGGTCAGCGCGGTGCCGCCGAACTCCGACACGCTCGTCCGCTCGACCGACCCGCCGAGCGCGCGCGCCATCGCCTGGAAGCCGTAGCAGATCCCGAACGTCGGCACGCCCGTCTCGAACAGCTCCGCCGGGACCTGCGGCGCGCCGTCGGCGTACACCGACGCGGGGCCGCCCGACAGGATGATCGCCTTGGGCCGCCTTGCCAGCATCTCGGCGACCGGCATGGTGTGCGGCACGATCTCGCTGTAGACCCTGGCCTCGCGCACGCGCCGCGCGATGAGCTGCGCGTACTGCGCGCCGTAGTCGACGACGAGAACGGTGTCGAAGCCGTCAGCGGAAACGCTCAACGCCGGCCCTTCCAGGCGAGGTCGGTGGGAACGCGGCCATCGTACGCCGACGGCCCGGTCTCCCTGAGGAGGCCGGGCCGCGGGCGTACGGACTGGGTCAGACCTTGGTCTGCGCGGTGCTGCCGAGGTAGCCGGAGACGGCGGCGAACTGTGCCTTGACCGTGGTGCCGGGCTTGACGTTCTTGAGGACGGCGGTGCCGTTGGCGGCGGTCCGCACCGTCGTGAACTTGCGGCCGTTCAGGTAGAACACGACGGGCCTGCCCGCGAGCACCTGACCGGTGGCGGTGGTCAGCTTGGCGGTGACGGTGCGCGTGGAGACGTACTTCTTCACCGACAGCGCGAGCTTGGTGGCGACCGTGAAGCACTTGTTGTCGCCGATCGTCCACGCGACCTTCGGGTCGGTGGTCTGCGTGTTGTTCGGGTTGGTCGTGTCGGCGATCGTGCCGACGGCGTAGTTGTCGATGGTGCTGCGCGCGTCGACGTTGGTGATCGTGCCGGTGAACGCCTTGCCGCCGTACTTCACGATGTCGGCGATGGGCAGCTCGACGACCACGTAGTCACGGGTCTGGTCGAACGACACGTGCAGGCCGGACTCCTTGAAGCCCTTGTCCGTCGCCGGCGGGACCGCCGTGAGCGAGGGGACGTCCACGCCGAGCGCCGTCGTGCCGCCGGCCTGGCCGGTCTCGGCGAGGGTGTCGCGGATGACGCCGGTGCCGTTCTTGTACGCCGAGCCCGACGCCGAGAACACGTGGCCGTTGAACGTGAAGTCCATCGTGAACCGGTGGCCGTCCGTGTAGGCAGGCCCGGCCTTGAGGTCGGCGACCTTGATGTAGCCGATGAGCAGGCCGTCCGCGACGCGCAGCGTGAGCCCGGTGATGTCGAGGTCGGGGTCGTTCGGGATCTGCGACGTGTTGTTGACGTGCGCGTCGCCCGCGGCGTCGGAGATCGTCTGGCAGCCGGCCGCCGGCCAGTCCTTGATCTCGTGGGCGGTCGCGGGACCTGCCGTCGTCGCGCCGAGGCCGGCGGCGACCATGGCGGCGGCCGCGAGGCTCGCGCGGGTGCGGGCGAGGGGCATGGAGGTGCTCCGTCCGTGCTGGGGGATGGTCAGACCTTCTTCGACGCCGTGGAGCCGGTGAACTTCCCGGTCACGGTGGCGAAGACGGCCTTCACGGTCTGGGTGGGCTTGGCGGTCTTGAACGTCGCGAGGCCGGCCGACGTCGTCTTGGACGTCGTGACCTTCTTGCCGTTGACGTACCAGGTGATCGTCTGGCCCGCGACGGGGCGGCCGTCGTCGTCGAGCAGCTTCGCGGTCACCGTGCGCTTGGTGCCGCTCTTGACGACGGTGAGCACGATGCGGGTCTTCTCCGCGACGACCGTGAACGGCGTCGTCAACGTCACCGCGTCGGCCTTCGAGTCGCCGGCGAACGACGTGACGAGGCTGTACGAGCCCGCGGCCACGCCGGGGTTGAGCGACGCCTTGGCGACACCGTCGCTGCCGGTCCTGGCGGTGACGCTCTTGGAGCCGATCGCGAAGCGGACCGTACGGCCGGCCAGCGCGGCGCCGCCGGCGTCGGTCAGCTTGGCGGCCAGCGCCGCGGCGTCGGTGTACTGGACCGACGTCTTGCCGCGGTTGGCGAGGACCCCCGGCGGCGGGCCGAAGCACTTGCCGTCGCCCACGGTGTACGTGCGGTCGGCCTCGGCCGTCGCCTGCACCGTGTCGGCCGGAACGGTGCCCTGGAGCGGCGTCCACATCCAGGCCGACGTGCCGGAGACCGCGGTGAGCTTGGTGCCCGCCGCGAACGGCGCGGCGAGCGCCTTCGCGATCCCCGCGAGGGGCGCGCTGACGACGACGAAGTTGTTGGTCTTGTCGAACTTCGCCGTGACGACGATGTCGTCGCTGATCGAGCCGGCGACGGTGCCGTACGTCGGCGTGCCCCACGCGCCCTCGGCGGCCTTGTCCGCCGCGTCACCCTCGCCGGCCTGCAGCTCGACGGCCTTGCCTGCGGCGGTGAAGTTCAGCGAGAAGATGTGGCCGCCGCGGTTCTTCGGCATCGTGAGCTTGTCGACGCGGAAGTACGCCTCGAGGTTGGTCGCCGTCGTGCCGATCGCCAGCCCGAGGATGTCGAGGTCGGGGTCGTTGGCCAGCTGCGCGGGCGTGCCGCCGATGAACGTCGGCTTGCCGTCACCGGTCGCGTCGCCGAACGTGTAGCAGCCCGCCGTCGGGTAGCCGTCGGGCAGCGCGCCACCCGGAGTCGTCGGCGTCGGGGTCGGGGTCGGGGTCGGCGTGGGTGACGTGGTGGGGTTCGGGGTGGTGCCACCGCAGGCCGCGCCGATCGTGAACTTCGTCGCGTCGGGCGCCAGCGCGAGGTCGTAGTTGCTGGTGTCACGGCCGTTGGTCTGCGACGACGTGTTGGCCGCGAGGTAGGTCGTCTGGCGGCCCTTCGTCGATCCGCCGGCGACCTTGTCGAGCTCCGCCTGGGTGACCTTGAACGTCACGGTGTTGGCGGTGAAGTTCCAGACGGCAGTAGCGGTCCCTGTCGTCGTCGGGGCCACCCCGATGTTCTCGATGTTCGCCGAGTCGCCGTTCACGGCACGCAGCGCCTGGAAGCGGAAGTACTCGGTGTCCGTGAGCTTGAACTGGAGTGCGAACCGCTCACCGGCCGGCCAGGGGTCCTCCAGCAGGTCCGTCACGTGGATCGTCCCGACGACGTCCGTGCCGACGGTCGCGAGCTCGACCTTGACGATGTCGAAGTGCGGGTCCTGCGTGGCGGGAAGGTTCAGCTGGAACGGGCTCGCGTCGTTGGCCGCGTCCGTCCACGTCGGGCAGGCGGCGGCGCTGGCGTTGCCGAGGAACGGGACGATACCCGTGGCCAGCAGGCCGGCGGCGAGCGCGGCGGTGCCGAGAGCGCGGCGGGACATGAGGCGACTCCAAGGGGCCGTGAGCTGCCCCGGCTGGGTGGGGCGAGTACGTAGAGCATTCGCGGACTGTTCTGGTTCTCCTTCCTCCCTCACTTACAGTGCAGGCGTGCTCACCGCCGCTGAGCAGGCCGAACGCTGCGCCGCGGGCCTGCACGCGCACTGGCGGACGCAGTGCGGGTACGTCGCCGGCGGCGAGGTCGCCGAGCACGACGGCCTGCTCGTCACGGCCACGCGGCTGCCCGACGAGACGCTCAACGTCGCGTTCGCGCCGGACGCCGTGAGCGACCCGGCGGCGGCGCTGGACTGGTTCGAGGGCTGGTTCCGCACCCGCGGGCTGAAGCCGGGGATCGAGGTCCGCGTCGGCGAGCAGCCCGCGCTCGAGGCGCTCCTGGCCGAGCGCGGCTACTCCGTCGTCGTACGCCGCCCGGCCATGGCCCTGCATCCGGTGTCGCTTCCCGGCGTGGCGGTCCCGCGGGCCTCGGTGCGCGCCGTGGGAAGCGATGCCGACCTGGCGGCGTTCCAGGCGATCCAGGCGGAGGTCTTCGCGATGACCCCGGAGGTCACCGAGGCGTTCCTGCCCCGGGCGGCCGTCGAGACGCCCGGCGTCACGCTGCTGGTGGGGTCGTACGACGGCGTCGACTGCGCCACGTCGGCCGTCTCCGTCAGCGCGTACGGCGCGGGGATCGTGGGCGTCGCGACGCTGCCGGCGTACCGCCGCCGTGGTCTCGGGCGCCTGGTGACGGCCGCGGCGGTGCACGCGGGGGCGGGCGCGGACCTCGCGTGGCTGTACCCGAGCGCGATGGCGCGGCGGCTGTACGAGGGCCTCGGCTTCCGCGCCCTCGACGAGACCCAGGTGTGGGTCAGCCCCTAACCGCGCCCGGCGCCCATGCCGATGCCCTGGCCGCGCTGCAGCGACTTGCCCTCCGTCTGCAGCGCGGGCGCGACCATGACCTCGACCTTCTGGAACTCCTTGAGGTTGGAGTAGCCGGTCGTCGCCATCGACGTACGCAGCGCGCCGAAGAGGTTCATGGAGCCGTCGTTGACGGGCGCGGGGCCGACGAGGATCTCCTTCAACGTCCCCGCGACGCCCGTGCGCACCCGCGCGCCGCGCGGCAGGTCGGCGTGGAACGTCGCCATCCCCCAGTGGTAGCCGCGCCCCGGCGCCTCGAGCGCGCGGGACAGCGGCGAGCCGATCATGACGGCGTCGGCGCCGCAGGCGATGGCCTTGGCGATGTCACCACCCGTGCGCATCCCGCCGTCGGCGATGACGTGGACGTACCGCCCGCCCGACTCGTCGAGGTAGTCGCGGCGCGCGCCCGCGGCGTCGGCGATCGCGGTCGCCATCGGCACGCCGACGCCGAGCACGCCGCGCGTCGTACAGGCCTGGCCAGGTCCCACGCCCACCAGCAGACCCGCTGCTCCCGTACGCATCAGGTGCAACGCCGCCTGGTACGTCGCGCAGCCGCCGACGATGACCGGCACGTCGAGGTCGGCGATGAACTTCTTGAGGTTCAGCGGCTCGCCGCGCGTCGACACGTGCTCGGCGGAGACGACGGTGCCCTGGATGACGAACAGGTCGACGCCCGACTCGAGCACCGTCTTGTAGAACTTCACGGTCTTCTGCGGCGTCAGCGACGCGGCGGTGACGACGCCCGCCTCGCGGATCTGCGCGATCCGCGCGCGGATGAGGTCCTCGCGGATCGGCTCGGCGTACAGCTCCTGCATGCGCTTCGTCGCGGTCTCGTCGTCGAGCCCGGCGATCTCCTCGAGGATCGGCTCGGGGTCGTCGTACCGCGTCCAGAGGCCTTCGAGATTGAGCACGCCGAGGCCGCCGAGCCTGCCGATCTCGATGGCCGTCCGCGGCGACACGACGCCGTCCATCGCGGAGGCGAGCAGCGGCAGCTCGAACCGGTACGCGTCGATCTCCCACGCGATCGACACGTCCTCGGGGTCGCGGGTACGCCGCGACGGCACGATGGCGATGTCGTCGAAGCCGTACGCCCGCCGGCCGCTCTTGCCGATGCCGATCTCGATCTCTGGCGGCATGCTTTAGCGCTCCGAGTAGTTGGGGGCCTCGACCGTCATCTGGATGTCGTGCGGGTGGCTCTCGCGCAGCCCCGCCGAGGTGATCCGGACCAGCTTGGCGTTCTCCTGCAGCTCGGTGATGGTGCGCGCGCCGCAGTAGCCCATCGCCGCGCGCAGGCCGCCGACGAGCTGGTGCGCGACGGAGCCGAGCGGGCCGCGGTACGGCACCCGCCCCTCGATGCCCTCGGGCACGAGCTTCTCGTCGGAGAGGACGTCGTGCTGGAAGTAGCGGTCCTTGCTGTACGACTTCGCGAGCCCGCGGGTCTGCATCGCGCCGAGCGAGCCCATGCCGCGGTAGCTCTTGAACTGCTTGCCGTTGATGAACAGCAGCTCGCCCGGGCTCTCCTCGACCCCCGCGAGCAGCGAGCCGAGCATGACCGTGTCGGCGCCGGCCGCGATGGCCTTGGCGATGTCGCCGCTGTACTGCATCCCGCCGTCGGCGATGACGGGTACGCCGGCCGGGTGCGCGACCGACGCGACGTCGTAGATGGCGGTGATCTGCGGCACGCCGACGCCGGCGACCACGCGGGTCGTGCAGATGGAGCCGGGCCCGATGCCGACCTTGACCGCGTCGGCACCCGCGTCGACCAGCGCCTTGGCCGCCTCGGCGGTCGCGATGTTGCCCGCGATGACGTCGGCGGACGTGAAGCCCTTGAGCCGCTTGACCATGTCGATGACCGCGGACGAGTGGCCGTGCGCGGTGTCCACGACGAGGAAGTCGACACCCGCCTCCAGCAGCAGCGAGGCGCGCTTGAACGCCTCCTCGCCGACACCCACGGCCGCGCCGGCGACGAGCCGCCCGCGCGAGTCCTTCGTCGCGAACGGGTACTCCTCGCTCTTCGCGAAGTCCTTGACCGTGATGAGCCCGCGCAGCTTGCCGTCGTCGTCGACGAGGGGCAGCTTCTCGATCTTGTGCTTGGCGAGGATCGCCATCGCGTCGGGGCCTGAGATGCCGACCGGCGCCGTGACGAGCGGCATCTTCGTCATGACGTCGCGGACGAGGCGGGTGTAGTCGCGTTCGAACCGGATGTCGCGGTTGGTCACGATGCCGACGAGCGTGCCGTCGGGCTCGGTGACCGGGACGCCGCTGATGCGGTAGCGCGCCATGAGGTCGTTGGCCGCGGCGAGGGTCTCCTCGGGGCCGCAGGTCAGCGGCTGCGTGACCATGCCGGCCTCGGAGCGCTTGACGACGTCGACCTGCGCGGCCTGCTCGTCGGCGGGGAGGTTGCGGTGCAGCACGCCGACGCCGCCCTGGCGCGCCATGGCGATCGCCATGCGCGACTCGGTGACGGTGTCCATCGCTGACGAGAGCAGCGGCATCCGCAGCGTGATGGTGCGCGAGAGCCGCGCGGTCGTGTCGGCCTCGCTGGGGACGACGTCCGACGCGGCGGGCTGCAGGAGTACGTCGTCGAACGTGAGGCCGAGGGTCGCGAACTTCTCGGGGAGGTCCAAGGCACCACTTCCGTTGCGCGGGAAAGAAGCCATCCTACCGCTGAGGGTTTACGGTTCCCGTGTGGAAGACGACCAGCCGCGCGACCCGTTTCTCGACGACCCGGTCGACCCGGCGGCGCTGATCGACGACGACGAGGTGGCGGTGCCCCTCTCGCCGGACGAGCGCGAGGAGGTCCTCGCCGACCTGTCCGACCTCGAGGTCTACCGCGCGCTGCTCGAGCCGCACGGCGTACGCGGCCTCGTCGTCGACTGCGACGACTGCGAGGAGCCGCACTACTTCGCCTGGGACCTGCTCCACTCGAACCTCCGCCACCTGCTCGACCAGGGGCAGACGCGGGTGCACGAGCCGGCGTTCTCGCCCGACCCCGCGGAGTACGTCTCCTGGGAGTACGCCCGCGGCTACGCCGACGGCGCGCTCGAGGCGGCCGAGTCCTCGCCGGACGACGGCTCCTGACGGACCAGCGCGCCGAGGCGTGACGGCGGGTCGTCCGGCGCCTCGCTGAGCCCCCGCTTGCGTACCGCGATGACGACGAGCGTCACCGCGCTGACGACCGCCAGGACGGCGGCGAGCCACTGCGTGCCGGACAGGCCGTAGAAGCGTTCGTCGATCGAGCGGGTGAAGTCGACGAACAGCCGCTGCAGGCCGTACCAGAGGCCCCACACGAGGATCGCGACGCCCGCGCGGTGCCGCGCCCGGCGGCGCATCCAGAGCAGCAGGCCGAGGAGCAGCAGCGCGCCCACGAAGTCGTACAGCGCCGGCTGGTGGTAGACGCACTCCGCGTAGAACCCGTCGGCGCACGTCCTCCCCGCGGGCAGCGGGATCGCGGGGTCGGGGCCGAAGCCGGGCGCGAGGTCGTACCCCTCCTTGATCTTCAGGCCGATCGCGCGCCACGCGCCCTTCGCCGGGTCGCCGAGGTGGTCCCAGATGACGAGGTCGCCGATCCGGCCGATGACGACGCCGACAGCGAAGCCCGGCGCCGCCGCGTCGAGAAAGCGCGGCAGGTGCACCTTCGCCTTCAGGAGGATCGGCAACGCCGCCAGGACGCCGCCGATGAACCCCCCGAACATCGCCAGCCCGCCCTCCCAGAGGGCGAGCGCGTCCCAGACGTTCTCCCAGTCCTTCGGGTGCGAGACGACGTAGTCGAGGCGGGCGCCGACGATCGCGCCGCCGGCGGCCCACGTCAGCGCGCGGACGACGACGGGCTCCAGCGACTCGGCGCGGCGGCGTACCTCCTTGAGCAGGATGCTCGCGCCCACGAGGAAGCCCGCGGCCGAGCCGATGCCGTGCGGCGAGAGAAAGAGGATCCGCTGGATGGGCGGCCAGGTCAGCGAGGCTTGGGGGAGCACGCCGGGCAGCGTACGTGACCACCGCCCCGATCACCCTTCGGGGTGCGTTTTGCGCTTTTTCGCCGCACGGGCCGCAACCGGGAGCCTTTTCCATCCTGACGGCGTGGTGGGCGCCGGCCTCGGTCGTTCTTTGAAGATCACTACGCGTGAGACCGGCTGCTGGGCTGCAGGGTTGGGCCGGCGCGGGTGCGCGGGCGCCGCTCGTCCGGGGTTGACCGCCGTTCTTGTGGTGGTCGAGCGCCGAAGGGGCTCCTGCCCAGCACGATCCAGGCCCAGCGCGAGCCAGGATGGAAAAGGCTCCGGGTTGCGTTCCTGTCAGTCGTCGTCGCTGCCGGAGCCGCTGTTGCCGGAGCCCTTGCCGGACGAGTCGCTGCCGGAGTCGCCGGACCCGGAGCCGGACGAGCCGCTGCTGGAGTTGCTGCCCGAGTCGTCGGTGCTGTCGTCGCTCCCCGAGCCGCTGCCCGACGAGTCCGAGTCGTCGGAGCCGGACCCGCTGCCCGAGCTGTCGTCGTCGGAGCCCGACCCCGTGCCCGAGCTGTCGTCGTCGGAGCCGGACGACTCGCGCGGCTGCGGCGGCGGCGCCGGGGCAGCGGCGATGGCGCGGAGCCGGTCGAGCCTCGCCCGCAACGCCTCCCGCGCGACCGGGTCCTCGACGTCGCCGAGGCGTTCGCCGGCCTTGTCGAGCCGCTGGATCGCGCCGCGGCGGTCACCCTCGTCGAGCTCCTCCTGCGCCTCGTCGAGCAGCTTCGTCACGCGCTCCGAGGCGCGCGGGTCGCCGAGGACCGCCTTGTGCGCGGCGTAGAACAGCTCCCCGGGCTGGTCCGACGTCACGACGGCGCCGGCGGTCATGCCGCCGAGGATCAGGCCGGCCGCGGCGGACAGCGCAACGGCGGCGAGGCGACGGGGCTTGCGGCGCAGCGGGACGACGTCGGGAGCCTGGGCAGGCAGGTCGAGGTCCGTACGCAGCGCGCCCAGCAGCAGCAGCGCCTCGTCGTCGGTGTCGGGCACCAGGCCCGCCGCCAGCGCGTCCAGCGCGAGGTCGTCGCGGGCGATGTCGATGTCGCTCATCGCGTACCTCCCGCCAGCTCCCGGAGCCTGTTCAACGCCCTGTGCTGCGCGACGCGCACCGCGCCCGGCGACATCCCGAGGACGCCGCCGACCTCCTCCGCCGACAGGCCCGCCGCGACCCGCAGGTACAGCAGCTCGGCCTGCTCGTCGGGCAGCCGGTGCAGCAGGTCCATCGCGCGCCTGCCCTCGTCGCTGCGTACGGCGAGCTCCTCCGGGCCCGGGGCGTCGTCCCGCGGCTCCGGAAGGTCGTCGGTGAGGACGTCCCTGCTCCGGTACGCCGCCCGGTGCGCGTCGGCGACCTTGTGCGCCGCGATGCCGAAGACGAACGACCGGAACGGCCGTCCGGTGTCCTCGTACGACGGCAGTGCGGTCAGCACCGCGAGACACACCTCCTGCGTCACGTCCTCGGCCACGTCTCGGCGACCGAGCCGGGCGGAGGCGTAGCGGAGCACCGCCGGACGTACCTGCCTGAGCAGGTCCTGGACGGCGTCCGTACTGCCTCGTCGTGCGCTCTCGACGAGCGCGGCGTCGTTCACCGACAGGGACATCGCTCCCGCGGCGGACGGCGTTACATCGGACACGGACCCATCCAACGTCGTAACGCGGGCCGTTGCTTCCGCGATGCAGCAGCCGACAGCGAATCTCACCTGGGAGTGACCTCATGCGACGCATCGCCCTGCCCCTGACCCTGGCCGGCACGTTCGCGGTAGCGGCCCTCGGCGCGCACGCGGTGAGCGGCGGCAGCACCGGCTCCGCGCGCATCGTGGACGTCCGCAACTCGGCCGACGACGCGCAGGAGACGCCGTCGCCGACCGAGACGCCGGACGCGCCCGACGACAGCGACGGCCGTACGTCCTCGCCGAGCGAGACCCCGAGCGCCGACGACACGCCCTCGCCGGACGACAGCCCGTCGGCGTCCGAGACGCCCGATGCGCCGGACGACAGCGACGGCCGCGGCGACGACGACGAGGACGACGACGACGACAACAGCGGCCCCGGTGGCGGCGACGACGACCGCAGCGGCTCGAACAGCGGGAAGGGCTAAGCCCCGACGTCCGTCAGGCGCATCACCGCGCGGGACGCGGCGGCGCGGACGCGCGGGACCTCGTCGCCCTGGCGGCGTACGACCTCCTCGAACGCCTCCCCCACGAGGTGCCGCGCGACGACCTTGGCGGCCATCTCACGGACCCGCCACGCCTCGTCGGAGAGGCCTGCGATCACAGCGGCGGAGGCGGAGGGCTCGTACGCCCACAGGAGGCCGCGCATGGCCCAGACGCGGCGCCAGTACGGCGCCCCCTCGCCGGCGTGACCACGGAGCGCGTCGAGCAGCCACGGCTCGGGAACGGCACCGGACAGCATGGCGACGCAGCCACGGACGACGGCGGAACGGCCGTGTGCCTCGCACGCGGCCTCGATGCGGACCTTGGGGGTCAGGTGACGAGGCCCCTGCGGAAGCCGGAGGCGACGGCCTGCGCGCGGTCGCTGACGCCCATCTTGCGGAACAGCCTGCGCGCGTGGGTCTTCACGGTGTCCTCCGACAGGAACAGCTCGCGCCCGATCTGCGCGTTGCTCTTGCCCTGGGACATGCCGGTCAGAACCTGGAGCTCGCGTTCGGTCAGCTGCGCGCCGCCGGAGGCGTCGCGGGAGCCGCGCTCGGTGAGCGCACGACGGAGAGAGGGCTCGACGAGGTCGCGGCCTGCCAGCGCGTGGGCGACGGCGGCGCAGAGCTCCTCGCGGGAGACGTCCTTGACGAGGTAGCCGCGCGCGCCGGCGGTGACGGCCGCGGCGACGTGGTCGCGGTCCTCCTGCGCGGTGAGCATGACGACGTTGGCGAGCGGGTGGGCGGCGATGAGCCGCCGCGTCGCCTCGAGGCCGCTGAGGCCGGGCATCGAGACGTCCATGAGGACGAGGTCCGGGTGCTCGGCGGAGAAGCGCGCCAGCGCCTCCTCGCCGGACGCCGCGGTGACGACGTGGTCGACGCCGGGAACGTCCTCGACGAACTGCCGCAGACCCTCCCGGACGATCCGGTGGTCGTCGCAGATCAGGACGGTGGTCACTTCTCCCCCTCGGCGAGCAGGACGTTCGGGATCTCGAGCCAGAGCGTCGTACCGCCGGCCGTGCCGTCCCCGACGCGGGCGCAGCCGCCGAGCGTCCCCGCGCGGGCCAGCCAGCGGGTCAGGTCGCTGCTGGGCTCGTACGCCGCGGCGTCGTACGCCACGCCGTCGTCGCAGACGGACACCGTCAGCGTTCCGGAACGGACCTCGACGCGCACGTCCATGGTCGTGCCCTGGCAGGCGTCGAGCGCCGCCTGGGCGACGCGGTACGCCACCGTCGCGGCGGCGGGGTCGATGCGGTCTGGTACGCCGCCTGCGCGGACGGCGACGACGACGCCCGTGCGCCGGTCGGCCAGCTCGCCGAGGGCGCGGACGAGGTGGCCTTCCGCGGTACGCGGGCGCAGCGCCCACATCGCGGACGTGACCTCGGTCATCGCGTCGCGCACGGCGTCGCGGACGTCGGGGGCGTCGTTCAGCTCGGCGAGGAACCGCGCGGCGAGCAGCGACTGGAAGACCTTGTCGTGGAGCAGGCCGCTGAGCGCGGCGCGCTCGGCCTCGACCTCCGCGAGCGCCTCGGCGGCACGCGTGGCGGCCGCCGCGCGGGGCGGGGCGTCGACGCTGGTCACCGGGGTCATGCAGTCGTCATCGGCAGTGTGCGGGGGGAGGCTGAGCGTTCTGGCGAAAATGGTCCGTACGGGCCATGGCCGCGGGCAGGAAGGCCCGCGCTACGTCCCCAGCAGCGCGACGATCTCGTCCCTGGCCAGCCAGTCCTCGCGCATCCCGTCCGGGAGGTCGCCGGCGATGGCGAGCACGGCGCTGCGCGCGGCCCCCAGCGACGTCGCGCTCTCCTCGGGCTCGCTCTCCTCCAGCAGCGCGCCGAGCAGCGCGCGCGACGGCCAGACGAGCGGCAGCGCGCCCAGGCTCTCGGCGAGCGTGGCGGCGCGGCGCAGTGCCGCGGCGCCGTCGAGGTCGGCGTTCTGGATCTGCGCGACGCCCTGGAACAGCAGGCTCTTGGCGACGTGCCGCGGCGCGCGGGAGCGTTCGGCCCGCTCGACGGCGGCCTCGGCGGCGTCGACGGCGGTCTCCGGGTCCTCCTCGAGCAGGGCGATCTCGGCACGAACCCAGTCGAGCCGGACGCGCTGCCGCCACCACTCGGTGGGGCGTTCGGGGAGGAGGGCCTCGGCGGCGTCGGCCTTGTCGTGGGCGGTGGCGGCGTCGTTGAGGCCCACGGCGTCGGCGGCGAGGCCGAGCAGGCACGCGAACGCCGCCTCCCCCGTCCCGTCGGTCAGCGCCAGCCCGCGCTCGTCGTGCTCGCGCGCCTCGGCGTGCCGGCCGAGCTGGCGGCGCATCGACCCGAGGCTGGCCCCCGCGAGGGCGCCGAAGAGCCGCGCCGGACCGGTGTCCGCGGCCTCGCCGGCCTCCAGGACGGGCGTGAGCGTCGTGATCGCGGTGCCGTAGCGGCCGCAGGCACCCAGCGACACACCCATGAGCCAGAGCGCGGCCGTGGCGGCCTCGCTGTTGCCGTCGGAGTGCGCCAGCTCGATCGCGCGGCTGAGCGACTCCACCGCCTTGCCCGGGGGTCCGTGGAACGCCGCCCGCTCGCCCTGGGCGAGCAGCTGCCCGAGGTCCTCGTCCGCCACCAGCGCCTCCTGAGTCACAAGAGACCTTATCGGCGGGCAGGGCGTGTCTCTCGACTCGTGATCGTCGCGAGCGGCGTCCGGGGCGGTGCATCGCAAGGCGGAGGGGGTCCCGATAGCAGCGCTATCGGGGCCTCCGACATCGCCGCGAGGTGCCGTGCCGGGCGTCGCGCAGCAGATCGACGAGTCGGGAGACACGCCCTACCCCACGCCCGTAGCCACGAGCACGAGATGTACGGCCTCGCCGACGTCGTGCACGTACGTCACCCGCTCCGGTAGCGCCTCCGGCGCCCAGCCTGGCCCGCCCGCGAGGACGGCCGTGCGCGGCCGCTGCTGCGGGACCGCCGCCAGCAGGCCGGTCATGGCGTGCTCGGGCTGGTGGGCGTAGACGACGAGCGCGGCGGGGCCCGTACGGCGCGTCGCGGCGGCCAGCGCGGCCGGCGGCAGCGCGGCGCCGAGCATGCGGGCGGCCACGCGGCGTTCGGCCAGGGCGGCGCAGAGGGCGTGCAGCGGCAGGCTGTGGCCCTCGCCGTCGGCGCAGGCCAGGAGCACGGGCCGGCACGGCGCGGCGGGCTCCGCCTCGACGCGGGAGAACACCCCGATCGCCACCTCGCTGAGCAGGTGCTCGACCTCGACGCCCTCGCCCGTGACCGCCCAGCGGTCACCCACGGCGCGGAGCACGGGCGCGAGCAGGGCCTCCCAGGTCGCGATCACGCCCTCCGCGGCGACGGACTCCCGCAGCAGGTCGCGGACGGCCACCGCGTCCAGGGCCAGCGCCGCGCGGGAGAGGCCGCGGGCGCGGGCGCTGACTCGTTGCGGGGTCGTGACCTCGAGGTGGAACTCCGTGCCGCCACCCTGCGTTGCGAGTGGTTGCGGGTCCAGCAGGGCGGCCCGCGCGGCATCGGCCGGGGCGACGCCCTCCAGGGTCAGCTTGTGCATCCGGTCCAGGACGGCGAGGTCGTACGCGGTGTACCGGCGATGGGCGCCGGGGGTTCGCTCGGAGGGGCCGAGCCCGTAGCGGCGTTCCCAGGAACGCAGCGTCGCGGGGGCGACTCCCAGACGGCGCGCCACCGCGGCGACGGTCAGCCCGGGGTCGGAGGACATGCGCACGATGATGTGCCCGAACCGTTACTTGCACAACTTTTGAACAAGTTCCACACTGGTGTCCAGGCCTTGATCCCGCCTACGGAAGGACCCGCATGACCGACATCCGCCACCTGCCCGGCCCCGGGCCGGACTTCTGGGACTGGCAGGCCGAGGGCGCGTGCCGCGGCCTCGACACCGAGATGTTCTTCCACCCCGACAACGAGCGCGGCCCCCGCCGCGCCAACCGCGAGGCCGCAGCCAAGGCTGTCTGCGCCACCTGCCCGGTCATCCGCCAGTGCGCCGAGCACGCCCTGCGCGTGCGGGAGCCGTACGGCATCTGGGGCGGGCTGTCGGAGTCGGAGCGCGACGAGATCCTCGCCGGGCGCCGAACCATCGCGGTACGTCAGGCCTCGTAACCCAGGTAGTGCTCGCGCGTTGAGTGGGTAAGGGACCCGCAACCCCCGAACGGACTCTGCCAACGTGACCCCAGCTGCCCGCGGCCGTATCCCCGCGTTCCTGCTCGCCCTCGGGCTGGCGGCGACCGCGGGGTGCAGCGCGCCCGGAGGCAGGGTGGCCGGGGGTACGCGCCCCGCTGCGCGGGCCGGCTCGCCGGCCGCCGCCACGGAGGCGCCGAAGCCGCTGGCCGTGAAGCCGTTGAAGCACCGCGTCCGCGCCGACGTGCTCATCCGCTCGAACAAGCCGCTCTCCCCCCGCGTCATCGACAGGCTGCGCACGCTCACGCCGCGCGGTGTGGCGACGTTCCGTTCCCGCACCGTGACGATGGGCGGCAAGCCGCTCGCCGTCGCCGGCGTCGACCCGTCCCGCTTCCGGGCGTTCGCGCCGGCGGGGACCGCCGAGGCGGACGCCGTCTGGGCCGGCGTCGGCCGGCACGAGGTCGCGCTGTCGCACGAGGTCGCGAAGGAGCGGCGCATCAAGCTCGGCTCCACCATCCTCGTCGGCGGCAAGCCGCTGCGCGTGGCGGCGTTCGCGACGACGCTGCCGGAGATCGACGCCGTCGTGTCGTACGCCGTCGCCGACGCGCTCCGCCTCCCCCGCGCGAACGCCGCCGTGCTCGCCGCGGGCACCAAGAAGGACCCCGCCGCGCTCGCCTCCGCCGCCCGCAAGGTGGCCGGCAAGGCGCGCATCCACCTGCTGACGCAGCCGCGGACGCCGTACGCGTTCCTCACGGGCAGCAGCGCTGCGCGGGCGTTCGGGGCGTTCTCGTACCGATGGTTCGAGGACGGCACCATCCAGCCCGACGCGCGCTGGGTCGCGGCGAACATCATCCGGGCCCAGGTCCCGATCCTCGGCACGGTCACGTGCCACCGGCTGATCGTTCCGCAGCTGCGCGCGGCGATGCGCGAGGTCGAGGCGAACGGCCTCGCCACGAGCGTCAAGACGTTCGACGGCTGCTACGTGCCGCGGTTCATCGAGCGCAACCCCGACGGGGCGGTTTCGCTGCACACGTGGGGGATCGCGTTCGACCTCAACGCCACCACGAACATGCCGGGCAAGGACGGCGACATGGACATGGGCGTCGTCAACATCATGAGGAAGTGGGGCTTCCGCTGGGGCGGCGACTGGTCGACCCCAGACCCGATGCACTTCGAGCTCGGCATCCTCATGCAGGGCGTGTCCTAAGGGACCTGCGGGCCGCCCGACGTCGGCGGCAGGTTGCCACGCACGAAGACGAACGGTTCTTCACCCTCGACGGCCGCGGCCACCCACTTGTCGTCGTTCTCCGTGACCCAGCACCACGCCGCTCGCGTCGTGCCGGCCGTGCCCGGCCAGGCGCCGGCGGCGGGCGTCTGCCCTGGTCCCGCGCGGCGCGCGCGGACGTCCTCGACCGTCGTGTCGTACGCCGCCGTGACCTCGGCGTCGGGGTACGCCGCCCGGCAGAGCCGCTCGGCCTCGCTGGGCGCGGGACCCGCGGACGTACAGCCGACCGCGAGGAGGGCGACCACGACGAGCCTCATGGGCACATGACGAGCGCCGACGCGAGGTGAACGGCGTCGTAGCCGCGCAGCCGGTGCCCGCGGGCCATCGACGCGGCCTCCCAGAGCAGCACACGCGTCGGATCGACCAGCTCGACCTCCTCGATGAGGTGCTCCAGCAGCCGGAACGCCGCCCGGGCCGTCAGCGACGTCAGCCGGTGGCCGCGCCGCGCCCGCGCCAACGCCGCCGTCGCCTCGGGGTAGAGCAGGGTGGACGCCACGACGCGCTCCGACCTGACCCACGCCGCGAACGCCACCACCCGGCCTGGCTCGTCGTCGAAGAGGAGCTTCACCAGCGCCGACGTGTCGAAGTACGCGATCAACGATCGGCGATGATCGCGTCGACGACCTCGCGCGGCACGATTGGTTTGAACGGTCGCCGCGGACCCTTGTTCTTGCGCGGGTGCACCAGCCCCTGGCGGATCATCTCCTCCAGGTGCAGCACGTTGGCCGGCTTCTGCGGCTCCTGCTCCGGTGACGTCATCCGGCTCCCCTCGTACGCCTCTCCCGAGTGTAGGTCGCCGCGCCACCCGGATTTCCGTTGTCCACAGAGCAGTTTCCGGCAAAGGCGAAGGCCCCGGACAACAGCCCGGGGCCTTCGTGTGCCACTGACCTAGTAGTGCCTAGTAGCGCTTGGCGAAACGGCCTGATGGTGGCCGAGCGTGACCGGCCGCGTCCCAGGTGAGCGCCTTCGCTCTGATCGGGGTGCGATCTGCGCTTTTTCCCCGCACGGCCCGCAACCCGGTTGCGGAGCCGACCCGAGCACC
>DATMES010000067.1 GCA_035556555.1 Frankiaceae bacterium | reverse complement strand
GTTGCCGGGGATCGGGAAGTCGACCTCGTCGGGGTCGCAGTTGGTGTCGAGGATCGCGACGACCGGGATGTTGAGCTTGCGCGCCTCGCCGACGGCGATGTGCTCCTTCTTGGTGTCGATGATCCACACCGCGCTCGGGGTCCGCTGCATGTCGCGGATGCCGCCGAGGGTGCGCTCGAGCTTCGCCTTCTCGCGCGAGAGGACGAGGCTCTCCTTCTTGGTCATGACCGTGGCGCCACCGGTCTGCTCGATCATCTAGAGCTCCTTGAGGCGCTGGAGGCGCTTGTAGACGGTCTGGAAGTTCGTGAGCATGCCGCCGAGCCAGCGCTCCTTGACGTACGGCATCCCGACGCGCGACGCCTGCTCGGCGATCGCCTCCTGCGCCTGCTTCTTCGTCCCGATGAACATGATCGTGCCGCCGTGCGCGACCGTCTCGCGGACGAACTCGTAGGCGCGGTCGATGTACGACAGCGTCTGCTGGAGGTCGATGATGTAGATGCCGTTGCGCTCGGTGAAGATGTAGCGCTTCATCTTCGGGTTCCAGCGCTTGGTCTGGTGCCCGAAGTGCACGCCGCTCTCGAGCAGCTGCTTCATGGTGACGACGGCCATGGCCGCACGCGCCTTTCCCGCCGGGCGGCAACAGCCGCTCCGGCTTGCTCGGTTCGTCGCGGTGCACGAGGTCCGTACGCCGCCCTGATGCCCGCCGTGGGCGCGTGCCTGGGACGGGTCCCGGACCGAGGCGCCTCCCCGCGTGAGCGGGGCGCGGACATGCGAGGTCGGCCCTCTTGCGAGAGCCGCCGGGTGGAAGTGTAGCCGCTAGGCCGCCGGGGCCGTTAACCGGCGGACGGCGGGCATCCCCACGGTGAACGCCGCCAGCCCGCAGAGCGCCAGGCCCGGCAGGAACAGCCACGGCCCGAGGACGTCGTCGAACATGTGCGCCACGGTCCAGACGGCGACGAGCGCGACGAGCGCGCCAGGAACGACGTACGCCCAGGTCGGGATCGGCTTGGTCGTGACCCAGAGCGCGAAGACGAGGAGCGCGAGCAGCGCCGCCACGATCAGCGGGCTGAACGAGAACCCGTCCGGCCCCTGGGTCAGCCCGGTGCCCGAGAAGTTGATGCCCGGCATGTAGTACTTCGTGTAGTTGTACGAGGTGACGTAGCCCTGGGCGTAGCTGGAGTACCACTGCTCGTTGCCGCCCATGAACATGCCGCTGGTCTGCGTCTTCGACCACGTGAACGACAGCGCCACCAGGCAGAGCGGCACGCCGGCCAGCACGAACAGCCGCGGCCCCTGCGTGAGCCTGCGCAGCGTCAGCTCGCCGCCGGTGCGCTCCTTCGCCTTGGCGTACTCGGAGTGGATCGCGACGACCGCGCCGGCCAGCCAGAGCAGCGGGACGAGCGAGAGGTTGAACAGCACCCACGCCCACGCCGCGAACAGCAGCGTCGCTCCGCCGGTGATCCAGGCGTCGTACGGCGTCTTCAGGATGCCGCGGTCGGCGGCGATGGCCGCCGCGCCCGCGGCGACCAGGACGAGCGTCCACGCCAGGCTGGTGACGCTGCTGCCGATCACGAGAACGCCACCGAGGGTGGAGAGCGGCTTGCCGGGCAGCTTCGAGATCGCGAGGGCGACGAGGCAGGCGCCGAGGCCCGCGGTGGTGGCGTTGGGAATCGCTTCGAGGCGGGTACGCGCGGTGTCGCGGGCCTGCGCGGCGAGGCCGGTGTGCACGGCGTCGTACGTGAGGATCAGCGCCGCCACGAGCACCAGCAGCGGGATGAGCGACGGGTCGAGCAGGAGGTACGCCTGCGCCAGCGCGAGCACCGCGACCGCGGTCTGCAGGGCGGGGTGGGCGAGCCGCTTCGCCTGCGGCAGCACGCGGCCCGCGAGCGCGGCGCCGGCCAGCGCGAGGAACGCGAAGTCCCAGACGTGGCCGAGCTTCGACGACTTCCAGCCGAACGACAGGTACCGGTCGCCGTGGCTGCCCGGCACGAGCTCCAGCAGCACGGCGAGCAGCAGGACGCCGTAGCCGACGACGGCCAGCGACTTGCCGGGGATGCGTTCGGTCAGCGACGGGTCGCGGAGGCGTTCGTCGGCCCTCGCGGCGGCGTCGCGGATGCGCCCGACGACGTCCGCGTGCGGCAGGCCCGGCTCTGCGTGTGACATGGATCTCCTCCCCTTGCGCCTTTTCCGACGGTACGGTGCGTCGCGGCGGCGGGGGGACCGATCGCCGAAAGTCGTGCGAATCCGGGGAGGGATCGGTGCGCAGTTCTTCGATCGTCGTGGCGCTCGTCGCGAGCGCGGTGCTGGCGGGGTGCACGAGGGACGCGCCGCCCACGTCCCAGCTGTCCGAGTCGCCGACACCGTCGGTGACGGCCACGCCGTCGGTGCAGCCGACCAAGAAGCCGTCCGCCAAGCCGAGCGCCAAGCCGAGCGCGAAGCCGACGCCCAAGCCCACCCCGCCCAAGCCGACGCCTCCGACGCCGACGCCGCCGAAGCCCACCCCGGCGCCGGGGACCGTGCTCACGGCGAAGGGCGCGTACCTCGAGGTCAGCGAGGACGAGAACCTCACGCAGCCCGACTTCGAGAACGGCTGCGAGGCGCACGACCCCGACCTCACGCAGGTGTCCTGCGGCGTGCACAAGCTGGCCGGCGGCACCGTGACGTGGGTCGCGGGCTACGAGGACCACACCCTCCCCGGCGAGCCGCGCTACGTGATCCGCGTCTACAAGCGCCTCGCCAACGGCACCGACTCCATGACCCACGTCGGCTTCGGCGACCCGGGCACGTGGGCCGAGGGCCAGGGGCGGGTCGGCTCGCTGACCGGGCAGGCGAACGACTCGCTGGTGGTGTTCGTGACGTTCCGCGGGTCGGGCACGTTGAAGGGCTACGACCTGCTGACCTGGCGCGCGGGCGGCGCCGGGCCGGTCCTCCGGGCGCACCGCGGCGAGATCAGCCACGGGCAGTTCTTCGTGCGGACCAAGGGCTACATCTCGGGCTACGAGGCCGACTACTCCGACGGCGCGCCCAACTGCTGCCCCACCTCGTGGAAGCACGAGAACGTCTACTGGGACGGCTCGGCGTTCCGGCTCCGCTACTTCTCGAACGTCAAGGAGCCGCCGGCGTCGTAGGGCGCCGTTTCCACAGGCGGCAAAGTTCCGTCCACAGATTGCGTGCGATCTCGTTCCGGGGCTTGCGAGCGCGCCACGCTGGAGACATGACGTCTCTCGCCGCGCTGCTAGCCCTGGCCTGGGTGCTGGTCTCGCCCTGGGCCAGTGCGCGCGCGGCCGGCTGGGTGGCGCCGCTGGACGGGCCGCTCGTCGTACGCCGGGCGTTCGACCCGCCCTCGGCCCGCTGGGGGTCGGGGCACCGCGGGGTGGACCTCGCGTCGGCGCCTGGCGCTCCCGTGCGGGCCGCCGGGGCGGGGACGGTGACGTATGCCGGGGTGCTCGCGGGGCGCGGCGTGCTCGTCGTGACGCACGGGACGTTGCGGACCACGTACGAGCCCGTGTCGCCTACCGCGGACGTCGGCGACATGGTGCGCGCGGGAGCGGTGGTGGCGTCGCTCGACGCCGGGCATGCGGGGCCTGCCGCGCCCGGTGAGGCGCTGCTGCACTGGGGGCTGCTGCGCGGGGAGACGTACCTCGACCCGCTCTCGCTGCTCGGGCGCGGGCCGAGCCGTCTGGTGCCGGTGTCCCCGGTTCCGGCGGCGCCCGGAGGGGCCGTACGTCCGCCGCCCGGCGTGCCGCTGCCCCTTCCCGCGCCGCGCGGCGGGTCGCCGCCGCTGCCGGTGGGTACGGCGACGCTCGCCGCGGCCGGGGTCGCCGGGGTCGCGCTGGCGGCACGGCGGAGCCGCGCGTCGCCGTGACCCCCCTGCCGGAACGGCCCTGGCGCGCGTACCGTCCCACGGTCATGAGGCGCGTCCCTGCACTGGCGGTCGCGGCCGCGCTGGCGGCCGGCGGCTGCACCGGCGATGACCGGCCGTCGGCGGACCGGCCTGCGCCGGCGACGACGCCGGCGACGGTCGCTGCCACGCCGCGCGAGCCGGTCGTGGGCGAGGCGCTGCTGCGGTACGAGTGGCGGCTGCTGACGTACGCGATGCCCGGCCGGCCGCCGGTGCGGGTGGCCGACGGGTACACCGTCAACGTCGTCGACGGCGGCAGCCGGCTGATCGGACAGGCGTGCAACCGCATGGAGGGCCCGGTCACCGTCGGCGACGGCACGCTGGACGTGGGAGAGACGTTCAGCACGCTCAAGGGGTGCACCGGCGAGGACCGCGCCGTCGACACCGCGTTCTCGCGCGTCGTCGCCGAGCAGCGGGTCGCCTGGTCGGTCGCCGGCGGACGGTTGCGGCTGACGGCGCCGGACGGCACGACGCTGCGGTTCGAGGCGATCGGCGGCGAGTACCCCGGCGGGCGGCCCCGCACGCTCACCTCAGGGACGCACGAGGGGTGGCGGTACCGGCTCTACGCGGAGCCGGCGCCGTACGGCGTCAAGGTCGGCTGGGTCGGCCGGGACCCAGCCGGGCGGCCGGTGCGCGGCGCTGCCGACGGGTGGGACAGCAGCCTCGGCAGCACCGTCGCCCCGGTCCACCTCGGGGTCGTCGCGAGCCCGCTCGGCGACGCGCGGATCCTCGGCGGCCTCGTACCGCGGGGCACCGTCCGCGTGGTCTACCGGCCGGGGGACGGCGGCGCGGCCGTGACGGTGCGGACGTACGACGTCCCCGGCGCGCCGCCGGAGGCGTACCTGCTGGTCGTCCCGCGGAACCCGCCGGGGAGCACGGCCGCGGCGTACGACCGCGACGGCCGGGTGCTCGCGCGCTGGACCCGCCCCTAGCGCCCACCCCCCTGCCGGAGCGAGCGAGCCGCGCGTACCGTCGAACGACCATGCGCGCTCGCCTGCTGGCTACGGCCCTCGTCACCGCCACGGTCCTCTGCGGCTGTAGCGCCAGTGCCGAGCGTCCCGCGCCGCGGCCTCCGACCGTCGCGTCGGCGACTCCCGCCGTGACCCCGGTCGGGCTCAACTGGCGCCTGGTCGAGTACCGGCTGCCGCGCCAGCCGCCGGTGGTCGTGGCGTCGGACTCGACGTTGACTCTGAAGCCCGGGGGGCGGTACTACGCCCAGGCGTGCAACGGCTACGACGGCCCGTACCAGGTCGTCGGCGACCGCATCGACTTCCAGGGCGGCGGCGGCAGCCAGATGCAGTGCCACGGCGCCCAGAACCAGCTCGAGGAAGACTTCTACCGCGTGCTCCGCGACGTGACCTGGCGGATCGACGGCCCGCGGCTGACGCTGCGCGCCGACGACGGCGCGACGTTCGTCTACGAGAGCCCCGACTCGCTCGTCCCGGACACCGGACGCACGGTCGCCGAAGGGGCGCGCAACGGCCGCCGGTACCGCGTCTGGACACGAGGACGCGGCAACGACGTCGTGCTGCGGGTCGCCTCCCTCGATGTCGCCGGACGAGGCCTGGGCTCCGGCGTGACGCCGAGCCCGCATGTGGACGAGTACCGGCGTACGGTGACGGCAGGGTCGGGGCCGGAGGTGCAGGTCGTCGCGGGCTTTGCACCCGTGGGGACTGTCCGCATCACCTACAGGAAGCCGAAGCGGGGACCCGAGGCCGAGCTGCGGCTCCACGACGTGCCGGGCGTCCGGTGGCCGGTGTTCACGGGCTTCGTGGAGCGGGGCATCGACGGCTGGCTGATGACGGCGTACGACGCGCGGGAGCGGAGGCTCGCGCCGTTCACCGGCGAGCGGCCGTTCTAGTCAGTCGCGCGAGTCGGCGAGCTTGCCGCGCAGCTGCAGCACGGCCTTGGTGTGCATCTGGCAGATGCGGCTCTCGGTGACGCCGAGCACCTGGCCGATCTCGGCGAGGGTCAGGCCCTCGTAGTAGTAGAGCGTGACGACGATCTTCTCGCGCTCGGGCAGCGTGTTGATGGCCTTCGCGAGGAGGTACTTGGTCTCCTCGGTCTCGAACGCCATGACCGGGTCCTCGGCCTTGGTGTCCTCGAGGGTGTCGACGAGGGAGAGCTTGTCGCCGCGCTCGCCGCCGACGTTGAGCAGCTCGTCGAGGGCGACGACGTTGACGAACGACACCTGGCTGAAGATCTGGTGCAGGTCCTCCAGCGAGATGTTCAGCTCGGCGGCGACCTCCTGCTCGGTCGGCGTGCGGAACAGCTTGGTCTCCAGGGCGGCGTACGCCTTCTCGACCTCGCGGGCCTTGTAGCGCACCGAGCGCGGGATCCAGTCGATGGCGCGCAGCTCGTCGATGATCGCGCCCTTGATGCGGCTGATGGCGTACGTCTCGAACTTGATCGCCCGCGAGAGGTCGAACTTCTCGATCGCGTCGATGAGCCCGAAGATGCCGTACGACACGAGGTCGGCCTGCTCGATGTTCGGAGGCAGGCCGACGCCGACGCGACCGGCGACGTACTTCACGAGCGGCGAGTAGTGCAGGATCAGCCGCTCGCGCAGCGCCGCGTCGCCCGAGCCCTTGAACTCGCGCCAGAGCTCGGCGATGGCGTTCTCGATCTCGAGCTTGTCGGGATCGACCGGCTTGGTCGTCGCCACCCTGCCCCGCGACGACGTCGCGGTGGAGCCGGACGCGCTCGCGTCGTCAGGCTCGGGGGTGCGCCTGCTCATACGTGGCCTTCAGTCGGTCGGCGGACACATGGGTGTAGATCTGCGTTGTAGCGAGCGTAGCGTGCCCGAGTAGCTCCTGGACGCTTCTCAGGTCAGCTCCCCCTTCGAGCAGGTGGGTGGCGGCCGAGTGCCGCAGCCCGTGCGGCCCGAGATCGGGTCCCACCTCGCTGAGGTACCCGTGCACGAGCCGGCGTACCGTCCGCGGGTCGATCCGCCGGCCGCGCTGCCCGAGGAACAGCGCGGGCCCCGCGCCGGGCGCGAGCAGCGCGGGACGCCCATGGGTCAGCCACGCGCCGAGGGCGGCCGCGGCGGGAGCGCCGTACGGCACGCTCCGCTCCTTGGACCCCTTGCCCATGACGCGGACGACGCGGCGGTCCGCGTCGACGTCGTCGACGTCGAGGCCGCAGAGCTCACTGACGCGGATGCCGGTGGCGTACAGCAGCTCCAGCACCGCCCGATCCCGCACACTGACCGGCTCGTCGCCGGGCGGCAGCTCGACGGCGGCGACGGCCTCGGCGCGGGTGAGGACGCGCGGGAGGCGGCGTTCGGTCTTCGGGGTGGCGAGCTGCCCGGCGGGGTCGGTCGCGGCGAGCCCGCGGCGCACGGCGAACGCGAAGAACACCCGCGCCGCAGACGAACGCCGCGCCAGCGTGCTCCGCGCGTACCCGCCGCTGCGCTGCCGCGCCAGCCAGCTGCGCAGCGCGGAGGCGTCGACGGCGTCGAGCGTGTCCAGCCCGAGGCGGCGGGCGTGGTCGAGCAGGCCGGCGACGTCGTTGACGTACGCCGCCACCGTGTGGCCGGACAGGCCGCGCTCGGACGCGAGGTGGCGCCGGAACGCGTCGAGCGCGGCGGCGTACGCCGGCGGCAGGTCCTCCACGGCCGCCGCGCGAGGGGCGCGCGAGGTCGAGGCGGCGGGCATGCGCCGATAGTCCGTGCCGTACGGCGCGATTGCCAGGCGCCACGCGGAGGCCGCGCCTACGCCGTACGGCGCACGTCCTCCAAGGCGGCGGGGCCGAGGCGGTACCTCCCCTCCGAGCAGACGGCGAGGTCGTGCTCGACCAGCGCGTCGAGCAGCACGTCGAGGGCGGCAGGGTCGTGGTTGCTCTGCGCCGCGACCTCCTCGACCGGCAGGAACTCGACGGGGTCGAGCGCGTCGAGCACCCGCTGCGCCTCCTGCGACAGCCGGTCGCGGCGGCCTGCGGGCACCTCGGGCTCGGGCGGCAGGTCGCCCACGCGCGAGACCAGCTCCAGCACCTCGGCGGCCGACGTGACGCACTCCGCCTCGCGGGCACGCAGCAGCGCGTGGCACCCGACGGACACCGCGGACGTCACAGGGCCGGGCACGGCCATCACGTGCCTGCCGAGGCGCGCGGCCTCGGAGCAGGTACGCCGCGCGCCGCTGCGGTGCCCCATCTCCACGACGACGGTGCCCCGCGCCAGAGCCGCGATGACGCGGTTACGCCAGAGGAAGCGCAACCTCGTGGGCGACGACCCCGGCGGCCACTCGCTGACGAGCAGCCCCGAGGACGCGACCTCCTCGAACAGCCGCCGGTTGCCGCTCGGGTACGACACGTCGACCCCGCACGCGAGCACCGCGACGGTCGGCGCCCCGGCGGCGAGGCTGCCGCGGTGCGCGCCGGCGTCGATGCCGTACGCCCCGCCGGAGACGGTCGCCCAGCCCCGGTCGCCCAGCTCGACGGCCAGCTCGGCGGCGACCTGGTTGCCGTACGGCGTCGCCGCCCTGCTCCCCACGATCGCCACGGACCGGTCGGTCACCGACGCGAGCGGCGCCGCCCCGCGCACCCACAGCGCCACGGGCCGCCGGTCCCCCAGGTCGGCGAGCGTCGCCGGCCACTCCGCGTCGCCGGGGCAGACGAGGCGGCCGCCGAGCGCGGCGATGGCGTCGAGGTCCCGCTGGGGGTCCGCCGCGGCGACGGCGCGGCGGGTCGCGCCGAGGAGGCGTTCGGGGATGTCGGGACCGCCGGTCACGAGGCGCTCCCATGCCTCCTCGGGCGTGTAGCGCGGGTACAGCGCACGGAACTCCCCGTCGTCGAGCGCGACCGCGCGGGAGAGCGCGGCGCAGGCGAGGCGGCGTTCGGGAGAGGCGTCAGAGGTCATGCGAGCTCACCTTTCGGAGGGCGACGGCGCGGCGGACGTGGGATGCGCCGGGCGCGGCCCGGCCTTCGAGGTCGGCGAGGGTCCAGGCGACGCGGACGACCCGGTCGAGGCCGCGCGCTGAGAGCCGCCCGGTGTCGACGGCGGCATGCGCGGGCGCGATCGCCTCGGCGGACAACGGCCAGCGGCGGCGCAGCTCGCGGGCGGGCACCTCGCCGTTGGCGGTCCACGGGGTGCCGGCGTAGCGGTGCGCCATGCGCTCGCGCGCGGCGAGCACCCGCTCGCGGACGGCCGCCGACGGCTCGCCGCCCGCCTCCGTCAGCTCCGCGCGGGTCACCGACTCCAGGTCGCAACGGATGTCGAGGCGGTCGAGCAGCGGACCCGAGATGCGGCCGAGGTAGCGCCGGCGTACGCCCGCCGGGCACGTGCAGTCACGGTCCTTCTTGCCGGCCGACGAGCACGGACACGGGTTGGCCGCGAGGACGAGCGTGAAGCGCGCGGGGTAGCGGGCCACGCCGCCGGACCGCGCGATGACGATCGTCCCCGACTCCAGCGGCTGACGTAACGCGTCGAGGTGCCCTGTCGCGAACTCCGGCGCCTCGTCGACGAACAGCACGCCCCGGTGCGCCAGCGACACCTCGCCCGGCCGTGCCACGCCGCTCCCCCCGCCGACCAGCGCGGGCAGCGAGGTGCTGTGGTGCGGCGCCCTGAACGGCGGCACCGTGATGAGCGGCGCGTCAGCCGGCAGCGTCCCCGCCACCGAGTGGATCGCCGAGACCTCCAGCGCGGCGTCGCCGTCGAGGCGCGGCAGGATCGTGGGGAGGCGCTCGGCGAGCATCGTCTTGCCGGCGCCGGGCGGGCCGAGGAAGAACACGTTGTGCCCGCCCGCCGCGGCGACCTCCAGCGAGCGCCGCGCCGCGGCCTGGCCGAGGACGTCCGCGAGGTCGACGTCAGAGGACGAGGCGGGGGCGGGCGGCGGCGGCTCGCCCGGGAGCGCCAGAGGCACCCCCGCCTCCCCCGTCAGGTGCCCGAGCAACGAGGCCAGGTCGGCCACGCCCACGACGTCGAGGCCGGGGACGAGGGCGGCCTCGGCGACGTTGGCGGCGGGGACGACCATGCGGCGTACGCCCGCCCGCACCGCCGTGAACGCCGCCGGCAGCACGCCCGTCACGGGCCGCACGCGACCGTCCAAGGACAGCTCGCCGAGCAGCACCACGTCCTCCGCGGCGCGCGCGGGCAGCGCCTCCGACGCCACAAGCACGGCCACGGCCATGGCGAGGTCGAACGCGCTCCCCCGCTTCGGCAGCGCCGCCGGCGACAGCGCGAGCGTGATGCGGCGCTGCGGCCAGGTGCGGCCGGAGTTGACGACGGCGGCGCGGACGCGGTCGCGCGCCTCCTGCATCGTCGCGTCGGGCAGGCCGATGAGGACGAACGCGGGGATGCCCGCCGCGAGGTCGGCCTCGACCTCGACGACGTGCCCGTCGAGCCCGACGAGACCGATGGACCACGCGCGACCGAGGGCCATCAGAACGCCCCCTCGACGTGCTCGACCTCGGCCGCGCCGCGCAGCGGCCGCAGCACCGAGACGACGTCGAAGCGCACGTCGGCGTCGGCGAGGTCGTGCTCAGCGAGCCACAACGACGCGGCGGCGCGCAGCCGCGCGATCTTCGACGACGTGACGGCGGACGCCGGCGCCCCGAAGGCAGACGAGCGCCGGCACTTGACCTCGACGAACACGACGACGCCGCCGCGCACGGCGACGACGTCGAGCTCACCCGCGCGGCAGCGCCAGTTGCGGTCGAGGACCGCGTACCCCGCGTCCGCCAGGAAGCGCACGGCGACCCGCTCGCCGTACGCACCGACCGCGTCCTTGGCCCGCACGCCGTACCCCCGTCGTCTGGAAATCCGTCCAGAACGACGCTAGGGATCCGGCAACCCCAGGAACGAGATCGGGAGCAATCTGTGGACGGAGATTTCCGCCCTGTGGAAGAGCGCTAGAACGACGTCGTCGACGGCATCGCGACGTCGGTCTCGCCGTCCGCGAGGCCTTCCGGCGCGAACGCGATCCCCTCGACCGGAGCCATCCCCTCGGACGTGCCCTCGGCGGGCGTCTCCGACGCCACGGGTACGCCCTGCGCGTCGCCCGCGGGCGCGGACGACGGCGGCGGCGTGGCCCAGCCCTCGCGCGGGCCCGGCGAGGTCGCCGTCCCCGCGTCGTCGGACGGGCGGCCGCCAGCCGGCGAGGGCAGGTCGTCCTGCGGCGACGGCGGGATCGGCTCGGTCTTCTGCTGGTTCGCTGCCTGGGGCGCGTTCTCCCCCGCCATGCGCCCCGCGTCGCCGTCGGCGTACGTGCTCATCGCTGCGCGGTGAGCCGCGGGTCGACGCCCATGCCGTTGCCGATGAGGCCGGCGGCGGGCTTGCCGTCCTCGCCCGGGGCGCCCTCGGTCTCGACACCGTCGGTGGAGTCGCGGACGTTCTCGTGGACCTCGGCCGTCTGGTCGTCGCGGTCGACGCCGTCCTGGTCGTGCTCGGGCTCGTGGCTCATGGTGTGTACCTCCTGACGGGAGGCGTACCCCGCGAGGTCAGCCGAGGAACCCCCAGAGCACCAGCCCGCCGACGATGACGATGCCGGCGATCAGGATCGCGATGTCGGTGGTCGCGGGGCCGCGGTAGCGCCGGGTGGCGTTAAAGCCCATCGACCTTCTCCAGCTCTTCCACGTTCACGTCCTTGAACGTCACCACACGCACGTTCTTCACGAAGCGCGCCGGGCGGTACATGTCCCACACCCACGCGTCGTGCATGGTGATCTCGAAGAACACCTCGCCGTCGGCGTTGCGCACCTGGAGGTCGACGGAGTTGGCGAGGTAGAAGCGCCGCTCGGTCTCCACGACGTACGTGAACTGCCGCACGATGTCGCGGTACTCGCGATAGAGCTGGAGCTCCATCTCGGTCTCGTACTTCTCGAGATCCTCGGCGCTCACAGCGGCTCTCCCACGGCGTCCACGAGGTCATTCTCCCCCAACGCGGTGTTGAACGAGTGCCGGTGCTGCCTGCACCGGCCGTGCGCGCGCAGCGCCGCCTTGTGCTCCGGCGTGGCGTACCCCTTGTGCTGCGCGAAGCCGTACTCGGGGAAGTCGGCGTCCATCTCGATCATGATCCGGTCGCGCGTCACCTTCGCGATGACCGACGCGGCGGCGATGCAGGCGGCGACCGAGTCGCCCTTCCACATCGCGAGCCCAGGCACGCCGAGGCCGGCGACGGGGAAGCCGTCGGTGAGGACGTAGTCGGGACGCGGCTCCAGCGCCCAGAGCGCGCGGCGCAGGGCGAGGACGTTGCACCGGTGCAGGCCCACGGCGTCGATCTCGTCGCACGACACCACGACGACGGACCACGCGACGGCGCGGTCGACGATCTCGGCGTAGCAGGCCTCGCGAGCCGCGTGGGTGAGCAGCTTGGAGTCGGCGAGGCCCGGCACCCGGCCGCGCTTGCCCTCGGGGAGGATGACCGCCGCCGCGGCCAGCGGGCCCGCGTGCGCGCCCCGCCCCGCCTCGTCGGCGCCCGCCACGCGCGCGAAGCCGCGGCGGCGCAGGGCGCGTTCGAACGCCCAGAGCCCCGCCTCGCGGCGCAGGTCACTGACGGACATCGGTGGCATCACGGTGCAGGATAGTGGCGCCCTCGCAGGCAGGACGACCATGTCCCGGCGGCGAAGGCTCCCTGAAAGGCAATGCTGCCTCCCAAGCAAGGAGCGTCCCCGTGTCGCACCGCCGCCCGCTCGCCTCCCTCTGCGCCGGACTGGCGGTGCTCGCCACCGCGGCCACGGCCGCCACCGGCTCCGACGTCGCGGCCACGGCGTTCTGCCCGGCACCGCCCCCGATGACGTTCACGGAGCCGACGTACGTCGACACGACCCGCGCGGGCGGCGAGCCCATCGTCTTCACGATGCCGAACGGCCGCATCCTCTACGGCTCGCACGCCGGCACGACGCACTTCTACTCGCCGGACGCCGCCGACCCCAACACGATCGCGTTCATGGAGCAGTACCGCGGCCAGACGCACTACTGGTGGAGCGACACCCAGGGCGGCGAGTGGGACTTCGCCGAGCGCGAGGCGGCCGGCGCCGCGGCGGCGAGCGGCTTCTCCGACCCGGAGTTCGCGGTCGACATCGCCGGCAACGTCTACGTCTCCGAGATCAACCTCGTCAACGTCGCCGTCTCCAAGTCCACGAACGGCGGCGAGTCGTACGTCCTGCAGAACCCCACCGCCAACGTCTTCACCGACCGGCAGTGGATGGAGGCCGACACCGAAGGCGTCGTCTACATGGTCTCCAACCCGACCGGCCCCGGCGGCTCGGTCAACCCCGGCGAGGCCGACACGTACCAGGTCAACAGCGGCCACACGATGTACAAGTCCACGGACGGCGGCGTCACGTGGACCGACGGCTTCCCCGACCCGGGCGGCCTCGGCGACATCCGGGTCGACAAGAACGACGGCACCGTCTACGAGGCGCACCTCGAGGGCAGCGAGCTGACGATCCACGCCTGGCGCAACGCGCGTAACGAGGACTTCACGACGAAGGTCGACGCCGAGGTCAACATCGTCTACGACGACGTGCACATGCTGGCGCACTGGCCGGCGTTCGACCTCGACCCGAGCGGCAACCTGTACATGGTCTGGGACGACAACGGCGTCGGCGAGCTGGAGGCCGGCATCTACTACTCGTACTCGAAGACCAAGGGCAAGACCTGGTCCGCGCCGCAGCGCGTCAACACCAACGCGAACACCGCGATCTGGCCCTGGATCGGCGTCGGCGACGACGGCCGCGTCGGCATCGCGTGGTTCGAGGCCGACACCGAGCTGCCGGGCCACGACGCCGAGACCGACGGCACCCACGGCTGGCGCGTCGTCGGCGCGACGTCGATCACCGCGCTCGGCTGCGAGGGCGGCAAGCTGCCGTCGTTCGCGGTCGGCACGATGACGCCGGAGCCGATCCACACCGGCACCATCTGCCAGGGCGGCACGACCTGCCAGGCGTTCCTCATCGACCGCCGGCTCGGCGACTACTTCTCGGTCGAGGTCGACGGCAAGGGCATGATGTACGCCGCGTACTCCGACACGCGCGAGGGCGGTTCCGTCTCGCTGCCCGGCTTCGTCCGGCAGAAGACCGGCGCCTCGCTGCTCGCACCCAAGGCGCCGGTGACGCCGCCGAAGAAGCCGACCGTGCCCACCAAGCCGAACAAGCCCGAGACCAAGCCCGACGACGAGATCGCGACCACCGGCCTCGACGTCGCGCTGCCGGTGTCGGCGGTCGTGTTCGCCGTGGCGGCGGTCGCGCTGCGGCGCCGGCGCCGCGAGGCATAGCTCAGACCTGACCGCCGGACGGGCGTCGCCGAGAGCGGCGCCCCGTTCGGCGTCTCCGCCCGGCTTCGAGGTGCGTTCCGCGCTCTTTCCCCGCACGACCCGCGACCCTGGAGCCGTGTCCATCCTGACGGCGTGGTCGGCGCCGGCCTCAGTCGTTCTTTGAAGATCACTACGCGTGAGACCGGCTGCTGGGCTGCAAGGTTGGGCCGATGCGGGTGCGCGGGCGCCGCTCGTCCGGGTGGACCGCCGTTCTTGTGGTGGTCCAGCGCCAAAGGGGCTCCTGCCCAGCACGATCCAGGCCCAGCGCGAGCCAGGATGGTGGAGAGCCGGGGCTAGGAGACGTCGACGGGGTCCGTGGCGTACTCGCCGCGGACCACCGCCGGGGCGAGTGACGGCAGCGACGGCGGGTCGAAGCGCTCGCCGCTGTCGGCCAGCTCGTCGAGCGTCCACCACCACTCGCCGAGGACGCGGGCGCGTTCGGCGACAGCGGCGCGGGGGGCGTTCGGGTCGTCCAGCCAGGCCACGTGGAAGCGCTCCTCGCTCCGTACGACGCGTCCTCGCCTGCGCACCCACACGCACGGGCCGACGCGCGCCGTCAGGCCGGTGTCGGCGCGCAGCGTGTCCAGGAACGGCGGCTCCCACCACGACGACGTGCCGTCGGTGACGTGGAGGAGCAGGAGGCGGTACGCGTGGTCGACGACCAGGGCACGCGCAGGGAGCCGACGGGGCACTAACGCGTGCGGCGCCGGCGGCGCAGGGCCGTGACCGGCAGCGCGAGCGCGAGGCCGAGCACCGGCGGCGTCGCCGCGACCGACCACACCGGCGAGGGCAGCGCGGTGGCCTCGGGGATGTCGGCGTTCTCGATCTGGCTGGGGACCGGCAGGCCCTTCATGCGGCTCGGCGGCCAGACGACGACGAACGCCCGCCCGATCACCTTGTCGATGGGCACGGGCCCGTGGTCGCGCGAGTCGCTGGAGCTGCCGCGGTGGTCACCCATGACGAACAGCCGCCCCTCCGGCACCTTCACCGGCTCGAACTCGCGGCGGTTGTCCTCGAACAGGTACGGCTCGTCGAGCGCGACGCCGTTGACCATGACGCGGCCCTGGCTGTCGCAGCACTCGACGGTGTCACCGGGCAGGCCGATGACGCGCTTGATGAAGTCCTTCTCGCCGGGGGTGCCGACGCCGATCCAGTCGGCGAGCTTGCGCCGCGCCGACTCGAGGCCGTTGCGCGGCGGCGCGACGACGACCTCGGACTGGAACGAGTCGAGGCCGTTGAAGACGACGATCTCGCCGCGGTTGATGTCGCGGAGCTTGTAGACGACCTTGTTGACGAGCACCCGGTCGCCCTTGCAGCCGGGGCAGCCGTGCAGCGTCTGCTCCATCGAGCCGGACGGGATGAAGAACGCCTGGACGAGGAACGCCTTGATGACCAGCGCCAGCACGAACGCGATGAGCAGCAGGAACGGCAGCTCCCGCAGGAACGACCCGTCGTCCTTCTTCTTCTTCGTTTCCTCGGGCTGGTCCCCCGCGGGCGCCTCGGCGACAGGCTCGTCGACGGGCTCGGTCACTTGCTGACCGTCTCCCGCTTCTCCTTGATCTTGGCGGCCTTGCCGCGCAGGTCGCGGAGGTAGTAGAGCTTGGCGCGGCGGACGTCGCCACGGGTCACGACGTCGATGCTGCCGAGGATCGGGCTGTGCACGGGGAACGTCCGCTCGACACCCACGCCGAACGACACCTTCCGCACCGTGAACGTCTCGCGGATGCCGCCGCCCTGGCGCCGGATGACGACGCCCTGGAACACCTGGGTGCGCTCGCGGTTGCCTTCGACGACGCGGACGCCGACCTTGACGGTGTCGCCGGGGCGGAAGTCCGGGATGTCGGACCGCAGGCTCGCGGCGTCGAGGCTGTCGAGGGTGTTCATGGCCGGTCGCTTTCCGTGGGCGCGCGCGAGCGCGCGGGTTGCGTGCATGGGTCATCGGCGCGAGCGGGGCGCGCAGCCGCCTAGTCTGCCACAGAGGGTGGCGGCAGCGGAAACGCCAGGTCGAGCTCGGCGAGCAGTTGGCGGTCCCGCGGGCTCAGCGGGACGCGGCTCAGCAGCTCCGGCCTGATCTGTGCCGTGCGCCTCAGCGCCTCGTCGCGGCGCCACCGGGCGATGGCCCCGTGGTCGCCGGACAGCAGCACCGCGGGCACGTCGCGGCCGTCGTACGACGCGGGCCTGGTGTAGACCGGGCCCTCCAGCAGGCCTGTCGTGTGGGAGTCGTCGGCGACGGACTCGGCGTTGCCGACGACGCCGGGGAGCAGCCGCGTGACGGCCTCGATCAGCACCAGGGCGGCGACCTCGCCGCCGGCGAGGACGTAGTCGCCGAGGCTGACCTCGTCGTCGGCCCAGCGGTCGATGACGCGGCGGTCGATGCCCTCGTAACGGCCGCAGGCGATGGCCAGCCACGGCTCGGCCGCCAGCTCCTCCACGAGGGACTGGGTGAGGAGCCTGCCCGAGGGGGTCGGGACGACGACCCGTGGCCTGCCGTCACCGGAGCCGGCGACCTTGGCCATGGCGGCGTACCACGGCTCGGGCTTCATCACCATCCCAGGACCGCCGCCGAACGGTGCGTCGTCGACCGTCCGGTGCACGTCGCCCGTGTGCTCGCGCAGGTCGTGGACGCGGAGGTCGACGAGACCGCGTTCGCGGGCCTTGCCGAGCAGCGAGACGTCGAGCGGGCCGAAGAACTCCGGGAAGATCGTGACGACGTCGACGCGCATGGTCAGGTGCCGCCGAGCTCGAGCAGGCCGGGCGGCGGCACGACGACGAGGCGGCCGTTCTCCACGTCCACCTCGGGCACGATCTCGGCCACGAACGGCACGAGCAGCTCGCGCCCCTCGTCGTCTTGGATGGCGAGCAGCGGCGGGCCAGGGACGTGCACGACGTCGGTGACCCTGCCGAGGGGCGTGCCGTCGTCGGTGACGGCGTTCAGGCCGATGAGGTCGTGGTCCCACCACTCGCCCTCGTCGGTGTCCCCCGCGGAGGCCGCGTCCACGACGAGGAGCACGCCGCGGAGCGCCTCGGCGGCGTTGCGGTCGGCCACGCCCTCGAACTGCACGAGCAGCCTGCCGTGATGCGGGCGGGTGCGCTCGATCGTGAGCGGGCCGTGCTCGGGCGGGTCGGTCGCAAGGACGGAGCCGGGGGCGTAGCGGCGTTCGGGGTCGTCGGTACGGACCTCGACGCTGAGCTCGCCCTTCACCCCGTGCGCGTGGCCGACCCGGCCGACGACGAGGTCCACCGGCGTGCCTCCTTCGTCTCGGCCGTCGCGAGCGGTGTCCGGATCGGTGGATCGCAAGGCGGAGGATACGGCCATAGCAGCGCTATGGCCGGGTCCGACAACGCCGCGAGGCGCCGGTCCGGGCACCGCGCAGCAGGCCGTGACGGAGGAGGTACGCCGTCGCGCTTAGCGGACCTCGTCGGTGTCGACGACGTCGACCCGGATGCCCTTGCCGCCGATGCCGGCGACGACCGTACGGAGCGCCTTGGCGGTGCGGCCGTTGCGGCCGATGACCTTGCCGAGGTCCTCGGGGTTGACGCGGATCTCCAGCGTGGTGCCGCGGCGGCCCGTGCGCTGGGCGACCTGGACGTCGTCCGGGTGCTCGACGATGCCCATGACGAGGTGCTGCAGGGCCGCGTCGAGGTGGGCGGCGGCCACTACTCCGCCGGGGTGTCGGCGGAGGGCTCGGCCGGGGCCTCGGCGGGCGTCTCAGCCGGGGTCTCGACCGTCTCGGCGGCGGCCTCGGGCGCGGCAGCGGTGGCCGCCTCGGCGGCGGCCTCCTCGCGGGCCTCACCCAGCGACGTACCGGCGTCAGCGGCCTCGGCGGCCATCTGGTCGGCGGTCGGCTCGGCGGCGCCCTTGGCGGCGTCGTCGACCTTCTTCGCGGTCTTCTTGGCGGGCTTCTCCGCCGGCTCGTCGCTCATGGCGGCCTTGGCGGCGGCCTCGAACACCGTCTTCTTGTCGGCGCGCGCCTCCTTGACCCGCATGGGCGGCGGCGCGGGCAGGCCCTTGAACTCCTGCCAGGTGCCCGTCACCTTGAGCAGCGCCTCGACGGCCTCTGTCGGCTGGGCGCCGACGCCGAGCCAGTAGAGAGCGCGCTCGTTGTCGATCTCGATGAACGACGGCTCCTCCTTCGGGTGGTACTTCCCGATGGTCTCGATGGAGCGGCCGTCACGCTTGGTCCGGCTGTCACTGACGACGACGCGGTAGTGCGGGCTGCGCATCTTGCCGAGGCGCATGAGGCGGATCTTCGTAGCCACGAGCTCGTGTGCTCCTTGTTATCGCGTTGGGTCGCCGTCGCCGGACGGGTGGGGTCCGTCTGGATCCGGTCGTGCGGGAACGCCGGGAGCGGTTAGAGGGTCCGCCGCCCGGCGGTCGTACAGCCCCCTAGTCTGCCACACCGGGCCACAATGCGGACATGAGCGGACCCGTGGACGGGGTGGCCGCGGGGTCTGCCGACCCCGAGCCGCCCGTGGTCGAGGTGACCGAGGACCGCGAGGCGATGGTGGGGGCGCTGCGGGTACGCCGCGCGCTCCCCCGCCGCGGCCGCCGTACGGTCGGCGCGTGGTGCTTCGCCGACCACATGGGCCCGGCCGACGTGTCCGGCCCGGACATCGGCCCGCACCCGCACACCGGGCTGCAGACAGTGACATGGCTGGTCGAGGGCGAGGCGCTGCACCGCGACAGCCTCGGCAGCGAGCAGGTCATCAAGCCCGGGCAGCTCAACCTCATGACCGCCGGGAACGGTGTGGCGCACGCGGAAGAGTCCACGGGCTCGGGCTCCGGACGGCTGCACGGCGTCCAGCTCTGGGTGGCACAGCCGGACGGGACGCGGAACGGCGCGGCGGCGTTCGAGCACCACGCGGCGCTCCCCGTCGCCGAGGTCCCGGGCGGGGTGGCGACGGTGCTGGTGGGGTCGTTCCTCGGGGCGGAGAGCCCGGCGCGGCACGACACGCCGCTGGTCGGGGCCGACCTCGTGCTCTCCGGCGGGACGACGACGTGGCCGCTGGACGCGGCGTACGAGCACGCCATCCTCGTGCTCTCGGGCGCCGTCGGCATCGACGGGGCCGTCGTGACGCCGGGCTCGCTCGCCTACCTCGGGCTGGGGAGGGACGAGGTGGCGTTCGACGCGGTGGAGCCGGCGCGGGTGCTGCTGCTGGGCGGGGAGCCGTTCGGCACGGAGATCGTCATGTGGTGGAACTTCGTGGGCCGCAGCCGCGAGGAGATGACGCAGGCGTGGCGTTCGTGGCAAGCGGCCGACGACCGCTTCGGGCGGGTGTCGTCGAGCCTCGCGCGCATCCCGGTCGGCCCGCCACCCTGGGCACCGGCCGGCTGACTCCGGGTTCTGTGGAGCCGGCACGCCGGTCTCACGCGTGATGATCTTCAAAGAACGGGAAGGGGGCGGCAGGAGCGGGCTAGCGGCCGGGGCCCGTACCGGGCGGGAGCATCCCCGGAGGGAGGCCGCCAGGGAAGCCGCCGGGGAGGCCCGGGCGCTTGCCCTTCTTCCCCTTCTTGCCGCGCTTCGCGCCGGGGAAGCCCATGGAGCCGCCGAGCGACTTCATCATCTTGCGGGCCTCGAAGAACCGGTCGACGAGCTGGTTGACCTCGTTGACCTTGACGCCGGAGCCGCGCGCGATGCGCAGCCGCCGGGAGCCGTTGATGATCTTGGGGTCGGCCCGCTCGGCCGGCGTCATCGAACGGATGATGGCCGCGACGCGGTCGAGGTCCTTGTCGTCGATGTTGTTGATCTGGTCCTTGATCTGGCCCATGCCGGGGAGCATCCCGAGCAGGTTGCCGATCGGGCCCATCTTCTTGATCTGCATCATCTGGTCGAGGAAGTCCTCGAGCGTGAAGTCGTCGCCGCCGAGGACCTTCTGCGCCATCTCCTCGGCCTGCGCCTGGTCGAAGTGCTGCTCGGCCTGCTCGATGAGCGTCAGTACGTCACCCATCCCGAGGATGCGCGAGGCCATCCGCTCGGGGTGGAACACGTCGAAGTCGCCGAGCTTCTCGCCCGTCGAGGCGAACATGATCGGCCGCCCGCAGACCTCCGCGATGGACAGCGCGGCGCCGCCGCGCGCGTCGCCGTCGAGCTTGGTGAGGACGACGCCGGTGAAGCCCACCCCGTCCTCGAACGCCCGCGCGGTCGTCACGGCGTCCTGGCCGATCATCGCGTCGACCACGAACAGGATCTCGTCGGGCTGTACGGCGTCGCGGATGTCCGCGGCCTGCCGCATCATCTCCTCGTCGATGCCGAGGCGGCCCGCGGTGTCGACGACGACGACGTCGTAGCCGAGGCGGGTCGCGTGCTCGATCGAGTCCTTCGCCACCTTGACCGGGTCGCCGACGGGCTTGCCGTCGCCGTGCACGCCGGACGCGCCGCGCTCGGGCGCGAACACCGACACGTCGGCCTGCTTGCCGACGACCTCGAGCTGGTCGACGGCGTTGGGGCGCTGGAGGTCGCAGGCGACGAGCAGCGGCGCGTGTCCCTTGGACTTCAGCCACTTGCCGAACTTCCCCGCGGCCGTCGTCTTGCCGGCGCCCTGGAGGCCGGCGAGCAGGATGACGGTCGGCGGCGTCTTCGCGAACCGCAGCAGCCGCGTCTCCCCGCCGAGGATGCCGACGAGCTCCTCGTTGACGATCTTGATGATCTGCTGCGCGGGGTTGAGGCTCTGCGAGACCTCCGCGCCGAGGGCGCGTTCCTTGACCCGGCTGCGGAACGCCTTGACGACCGGCACCGCGACATCCGCGTCGATCAGCGCCAGGCGGATCTCGCGCAGCGTCTCCTCGACGTCGGCTTCCGAGAGGCGGCCCTTGCCGCGCAGCTTCGTGAAGACGGCGTCGAGCCGGTCGGAGAGGGCGTCGAACACCGGGTCAGCCTAACGGGCGCCGGGCCGGGCTCGGCCGCCGGGCCTTGCGCCGCCACGCCCTTCGGGGTGCGTTCTGCGCTTTTTCGCCGCACGAGCCGCAACCCGGAGCCTTTTCCATCCTGACGGCGTGGTTGGCGCCGGGCTCAGTCGTTCTTTGAAGATCACTACGCGTGAGACCGGCTGCTGGGCTGCAGGGTTGGGCCGACGCGGGTGCGCGGGCGCCGCTC
>DATMES010000066.1 GCA_035556555.1 Frankiaceae bacterium | reverse complement strand
GCCGTCGTTGAACTCGTCGCACAGGTAGACCGGCTCACCCTCGGGCGAGATGTAGGACACGACGCCCGGCTGGAGCACCGTGACGCCGTTCGTGCCGCTCTGGTTGCGGGTGGCACCGTTGACGTAGGCGCCGGCGTGCGTGCCGACGTTGACCTTGATCGTGCACTTCAGGTTGCCGTTCTGCCTGATCGGGCCACCGTAGAGAACACCGGTCTGCGAGTTCTCGGGCGCCTCGGGCGAGTTGTCGGTCGCCGTGGTGAAGCCACAAGAGGCGTCAACCGAGGCGTCCGGCGGTGCCGCGTGGGCGACGGGGGTGAACGACGTCGCGAGCGCGCCGGCGGCGAGCAACGCGATGGCAATCTTCCTCACAGGTGCCTCCCGTCCGTGTCCGCGCGGTCGCACCGAAAGGGGCGAATAGGGCCGCGGGGCACAGAACGGCGCGACGCTAGGTGCGCCGCGAATCGACGGTCAACACTCCGGGCGCAATGGAGGGTGACTGACGGATCACCCGTCGTACGGCCTAGATCCAGCCCCGCCGTACCGCCTGCATGCCGAGCTGGAAGCGCGTCGACGTCCCCGTCAGCTCCATGAGCCGCGCCATCCGCCGCGTCACCGTGGACGGGCTGATGTGGAGGTGGCGGGCGATGCTCTCGTCCTTGAACCCGGCCGCGAGCAGCGAGAGGAGGACGTCGTCGGTCTCCGGGCTGCGTTCCTCGATGGGCGTGTCGGGCTCCGGCGGCACGGGGACGGCCCGCTCCCAGAGCAGCTCGAACAGGCAGATCAGGCCCGTGAGCAGCCCCGAGTGGTGCACGAACAGCGCCGAGCTGGCCACGTCGTCGTCGTCGAGGCGGACCATCGCGTGCGCGCGGTCCCAGATGACGAGGTCCATCGGCAGCGTGGGGAGCGTGCGCGCCTGCTCGCCGACGGCGGCCAGGTTGCGCAGGGTCTCGAAGCGGCCCGGCACGAGCAGCACCGGGCGCTCGTACACCGACTGCACCTCGATGCCGCGGTCGAGCAGGCCGAGCGTGGCCGGCTCCGCCTCGGGCTCGCCGCCGCCCGACACGGGCAGCTTGGCGAGCGCCATGACGGTGCGTTCGGTGGTGCGCTCGAAGTGGCGGCGCCGGCGCCGGGTCGCCTCGGCGTCGCTCGTCACCTCGACGACCTCGCCGCCACCGCCGGGCGCGCGGCTGCGGCTGAGGCGGATCAGCTCGCTCACGGTGCTCTGGGCGCGCTCGAGCTCGCGCTGGCGTTCGAGGAGCGCCTCCTGCTGCTGCACGACGAGCGAGGTCAGGGCGACCTCGGGCGAGCCGGCCAGCCAGCAGTCGGGGTCGCCGGAGATGCGGTGGACCAGTTCGGCGCCGTGCAGCTCGTCGAGCGCGCCGCGGACCGCGTCGAGATCGGCCGGAACGAGGTCGGCGAGCCGGGCGTCGATCGTCGGCCCGTTGGTCAGGAGCGCGCGGTAGAGGCTTTCCGCGGTCTCACTCAGACCGAGCGCCTCGAGCATTGGGGGTCCCCCCTGGGAGGTGGCGTTGCCGCTCCCCATGATCCAGGGCGACGTACCGGACGCACAATCCGTCCGTTTTACGTCGGTGGGTGCCCAGGCTGGGGAGGGCGAAATGGCGCTGGGGGCAGCCGGTTGACCCGGCTGCCCCCAGCGGGACGTGCAGTTCGAGCTAGAGCTCGTACGGCGGGCAGTCCCAGATGAAGACGCCGCCGACGTAGACGTCACCCTCGGCCGTGATCTCGAGAACCGGGGGAACGCTCGGGATCAGCTTGATGACTTCGCAGAGCGTCGGGTCGAGCGACTCGATCAGGTCGTTGATCGGGTCGAAGATCGGGTCGTCGGTGCCGGCGCTGATCGCCAGCTCGCACGGGGCGGCCGCGTTGGTGGTCCACGCGTTCAGGTCGCCGTCCCAGTACCAGGTGGTGGTGCCGTCGTTGAACTGGTCGCACAGGTACACAGGCTCGCCGGTCGGCGAGACGTAGGACACGACACCGGGGTTGAGGATCGTGGTGCCGTTGGTGCCGGTCGCGGAGCGCGAGGCGCCGTTGACGTAGGCGCCGTTGTGGGTGCCGACGTTGACCTTGATCGTGCAGGTCAGGGTGCCGTTCTGCGCGATCGGGCCACCGTAGAGGACACCGGTCTGCGAGTTGGCAGGGGCCTCGGGCGAGTTGTCCGTGGCGGTCGTGAAGCCACAGCCGCTGTCGGCCGGGCCGGGCGCGGCCGCGGAGGCCGGCGAGATGAACGAGGTCGCGAGCGCGCCGGCGGCGAACATCGCGATGGCAAGCTTCTTCACTTGTCCTCCTTGCACTGTGCTGCGGGGTCGCGCCGAGGACGGCGCGAATAGGGGCCACGCGGCACAGAACGGGCGAAAGTTAGCGGCCCGCGCCTCCGCGCGTCAACGGTGCGCGCGGGGGAAACGCGAAATTGTTTTCCGGCGCGATCGGGGGCGGGCGCGGGGTTCGCCGGTTCCGCGCATGTCAAGAGGCGGTGGCCGTTTTGATGAGATTCCGTCAATGGCGGGAACCCCGCAGCCGTGCTCTAGGACCGGACGTATCGGACGGCGAAGATGAGGTACCTACCGCCAGGCGGCTGTTCGCCCTGCGGTGATCCCAGCCATCCAGTACCGAGGAGTCCACATGCCGTTGGTCCGATGGCCACGGACGGCGCTCGCCGCGGCGCTGGGACTGCTCGCCGTTCTCCCGCCGGTCGTCGCCCGCGCCGAGCCCGGCGCGCCGATCGGCGACCAGCTCCGCGCCTGCCCGGAGAACGTCACGGTCACGGACGACAACTGGGCCAAGATCAACGCCCCCGAGAACGCGCCGGGCGACGGCGCGAACGTCATCAAGGCGTTCGCCATCCCCCCGCAGCGCGACAAGTACGTCTGGGTCTCCAACGGCACCGCGATCCGCATGTCCAGGGACGCCGGATGCCACTTCGACCGGATCCACCCGAAGCCGAGCAGCGAGACGATCCCCCGCGAGGTGACCGACCACGTCATCACGCAGCTCGTCGCGCCCAACGAGACCGGTCTGTGGGTGTCGGGCTACTACGACCGCGGCGGTGCCGGCGCGCACCAGCCGCACATCCTGTGGACGCCCGACGGCGTGTTCGCGCCCGGCAACGTCCCCAAGGAGGCGTTCGAGACCGCGGACGACGGCCTGCCCTCGCTCGGCACGCCGCTGAACCTCGTCGTCCGGGCCGCCAACACCCAGCTCAAGACGGGGCTCGCGTACCTCCTCATCGAGGAGCCGCCGGACGTCGCGAGCGGCGACATCGAGACCCCCGTACGCCGCCTGTACCGCGTCGACCTCGACACCACGCTCGAGCAGGCCAACCGCCGTACGCTGCTGTGGAAGCGCATCACGACGCTGCCGGACGGCATGGACAGCATCGACGGCCTCGCCATGAACCGCATCACCGGCCAGCTCTGGCTGTGGTCCGGCAAGACGTACTCGACCTCGATCGACAACGCCGCCACGTGGGACAACGCCACGGCGCTGGGCGCCATCACCACGATCGACGTCGACGACGCGGGCGGTGCGGCGGTCTACAGCAAGGCGCCCGACGGCAGCATCATGGAGCGCGTCGACTCCAACCTGAACAAGGTGGCGCTCCTCAACACCCCGACTCCCGTCACGTCCGCGGGCCATGCCACGCGGACCGGTGTCGTCGCGATCTCGGGGCCGAAGGGGACCTACGGCTACGACGCCGGAGTGGAGCGCTGGGTCACGCTGACGCCTCCCGGTGCCAAGACCCTCACGGGCCTCGCCTTCGGCCGTACGGGGCAGAGCCGCATGATCGTCGGCGCCACGGAGAAGGCGCTCTACCGCCTCGACCTGTTCGCCGGGGAGTCGTTCGTCCGGATCAAGGGCGTGGGCGAGAAGTTCGTCGACATCAACTGGTTCCCGGAGAGCAACCTGCCCGGTGCGCTGCTCACGCCCGCCTCGCAGGTCGTGACGGTCAAGCCGGGTGAGCTCGAGGACACCACGGTGAAGTTCCGCGTGCCGCCGAGCGCGCCGCGGCTCGACGTGTACTTCCTGGTCGACACGACGCTGAGCATGTCGAACGCCATCCACGGCTTGAAGACCGGCATCGGGAAGATCGCCGGCGAGCTCAAGAAGCGCGTTCCAGGGGGCAGGGCGTGCTTCGGCCTCGGCGAGGTCAAGGACTTCGGCGCCGGCACCGGTGGCGAGGACTCGCTGCGCGCGTACCGGCGCCGCGTGCCGATCGACTGCGACATCACGAAGATCCAGCAGAGCCTCGAGACCCTCCAGCAGGGCGGCGGTGACCTCACGCCCGAGGAGGCGCAGACCATCGGCATCGTCCAGGCGCTGACGGGCGACGGCTCCGAGTCGCCGCCGGTCGACCCCGGGCAGAGCGCCGAGTTCGACGGCAACGTCCGCGTCATCGTGACCATCACCGACGCGGGCTTCAAGGAGGAGCCGCAGTACCCCGGCTTCCCGACGATCGCGACGACGATCGAGGAGCTCGACGCCGCCGACACGTTCATGGTCGGCATCGCCGTCCACACCGAGAACGGCAACTGGCCCGGCGCGGTCGCCGACCTCACCACGGTCGCCGAGGGGTCCGGCACCGTCGCGCCGCCCTCGGGCGTCGACTGCAACAGCGACGGCAAGGTCGACATCCTGCCCGGCAGGCCGCTGGTCTGCGACGCCGAGACCAACGCCCCCGCCGAGATCGCGCCCGCGATCATCGGCCTGCTGCTCGGCATCCCCGACCACGGGGAGCTCGAGATCGAGGCCAACGACCCCGACAACGTCATCGTCGCGACCAGCGCGGGCAAGACCGGCAACGAGGTCAACAAGAAGATCGTCGCCGCGGCCGACCTCAAGTTCGAGACCGCGCTCGAGCTCGACGCGACCGTGTCGTGCACGAAGGACCAGGACGGCAAGGACCTGCTGGTCCAGTTCGCCGGCCGCGTCCGCAAGTCGATCGTCAAGGTCGCCGAGCTGGTCGTGCAGTGCCGCGCCGACGCGCCGCCGCCGCCCCCGCCGCCGCCCCCGCCGCCGATCGTCGAGCCGGTCATCCCGGTCATCCCGGTGAAGCCGCCGATGCCGCTGGTGCCGATTCCGCAGTTCCAGCCGCCGCCGATCAACAACCCGCCGCCCAACATCAACCCCAACGCCGGGTTCTCGCAGCAGGAGGAGCAACAGTTCCAGCTCGCGACCGTGCAGCAGGGCGCGCAGGAGAACGAGCAGGAGGAGACCGAGGAGGAGCTCGCCATGGTCGGCGTCGCGCACGAGGACGCCGCCGCCGCGACGATGCTCCTGGGCTGCGCGACGCTGGTGTCCGTGGCCGGGGCGGGCATGTTCGCTCACCGGCGCCGCGTGCAGCGTTCGTTGCGGCCGGCGTACAACCGCACCCGCCCCTTCTGACCGGCTGACCCGCGGCGCCACCGCCCTCCGGGGTGGTGGCGCCGCGGCATGTCGTGGGTCGTGCGGTGGTCACAGCGAGGTGGGCGCGCGCCGCGCGCGCTGCCAGGCCCGGCTCTGCGGGTACTCCCGGCCTCACCGCCCGTGCAGCGGGTCGACACGAGCGGCGCGCGCTGGGGGCATGTCCCAGGGTCGCGCGGTGGCATCGACGAGCTTCCAGTGGCACAGGCCCCTCAGCGCGCTTGGCCGCGCAGGATGTTGAGCCGCCACCCGGCCAGGCAGGGCTTGGCGACACGGGATTGCGTGCACGGAGCGTGAGCATCGCGCTCGGCGGGCGCCCTGGCTCCCGATCGGGGTGCGATGTGCCGCTTTCCGCCGTACGGGCCGCACCCCGGAGCATTGTCCATCCTGCAGGGTGAGCCCGGGTGGCGGCGGTCGCCGAACCCGTTCTTTGAAGATCAGTACGCATGAGACCGGCTGGTGGGCAGCAGGGATGGAGTCGATGCGGGGTGCGCAGGCGGTTCGCCTGGGGTGACCGCAGTCCGGTGGCGTTCCAGCGTTGAGGTTCGGTGGAAGAAAGGCTCCCGGTTGCGACAGGGATCGCGGAGGCGGTCACTGCGGGTGGACGCGATGGCGTTCGCCGAGCTCTGCTACTACGTAGGGGAGCGAGCCGCGGATCGACGAAGCGGCCCGGACACGCGGAAGGGCGGGCCCCGTCAGGGCCCGCCCTTCGTGCGTAGGACTCGCGTGCGACTAGACCTTCACGGCCTTCGCGGTCGCCGTGTTGAACTTGCCCGCCACCGCGGTGAACACGGCGTGCACCGTCTGGCCGGGCTTGGCGGTGGTGAGGACGACCTGGCCCTTGGAGTTCGTCGTCTGCGTGGTCGCCTTCTTGCCGTTGACGTACCAGACGACCTTCTGGCCGGCGACGGCGCGCTTGTCGTCGTCGACGAGCGTCGCGGTGACGCGGCGGGTCGTCGTCGTCGGCTTGGCGACGGAGAGGGTGTTGAACCGGGTGTTCTCCGCCAGCACGAGGATCTCGCCGGAGAGCAGGGTCTTGCCGTGCGTCTCGTCGCCGCGGAAGCGCGCGACGACGGGGTACGTCCCGGCGCGGCTCGTCGGCTTGAACGTCACGGTGACGAGGCCGGCGGCGTTCGTCGTCCCCTTGAGCGGCGCGGCCAGGCCGTCGACCGCGAACTCGACCTGCTTGCCCGCGAGGGCCTCACCGGCCTCGCTGGCGAGCTTGGCGGTGAGCTTCACCGAGTCGGTGTACTGGACCTTCGGGAGGGTGAGCGCGCTCAGCGCCGCCGGCGGCGGGCCGAAGCAGTACTCGTCGCCGAACTGGTAGGTCACCGTGCTCGTCGCCGAGTCGGCGGGGCGCTGGCTGGCCGGACCGGTGTTGGGGATGTGCGCGTACGACGACGCGCTCACCTTGGTGACCTCGGTGATGCCCTGCCGGATCGGGTCGGCGAAGCCGCGCTGGATCTCGGTCAGCGGCACGGTGACGATGACGAAGTTGTTCTGGATGCGGGCCTTGACGTCCTTGAGGATCGCGCCGCCGCTCGTCCCGATCTGGTACTTCGCCGTCGGGTACGTCTGCCAGTTCGACGGCTTGACGTCGGCGGTGTCGTACTGCGGGTTCGTGACCATGTGCGCGATCGTGAACTTGGCGCCGTCGGCGTTCTCGAAGGTCACCTCCCACGAGTACGCGGTCTCGTACGCCGCGAACGCCTTGGTGGCGTCCTTCACGCCGATGTACGTCTCGAGGACGGTCTCGTTGGAGCGCAGCGACGCGTTGAGGATGTCGATCGGGTCGACGGACGTGTCACTGGGCCGCGGGACCGCGCTCGCGCCGGACCCCTGGAGCGTGTACTTCGCGTCCGAGGCCGGGTCGTTCATCTGCCGCGCGCAGTTGAGCCGCGGGAACAGGGGGGCATCTTCGGCGTTCGACGGCGCGAGGGCGGCGAGCAGGCTCGTCGCCGCGAGGGCCGTCGCTGCGTGGCGGCGCGACATGGCGGGACTCCGGGGGCTGCTGGGGCGAACAGGACGGGTGAGCGATGCCGTACGGAGCGACCGCTACGCGGCCTTGACGCAGCTCGGGTACTTGTCGGTGTAGGTCTTCAGGGACGTGGCGGCGTCCGCGTTGCCGCTGAACGGCACGGTCGTCACGCTGAGGCCGGAGATCTTCTGGTTCTTCTTCGCGAGGCCCTTGATCAGCTTGCGGTCGATGACCCAGGTGATGGCGGTCTTGGTGGCGCTGGCCTTGAGCAGCGGGCCGCCGCTGAACGTGTACTCGTACGCCTCCGTGGTGCCGGCCTTGCGGCGGCGGGTGAAGGTGAAGTGCTCGCCCATGATCGTCATCTGCATGTTGACCTTGGTGCCGAGCATCGCGACGTTGTCGCCGGTGCCGTCGGTGCTGACCATGCGCGCGACGGCGACGAGCGTCTTCGGCCCGGTCGCGACGTCGGCGCCGAGGATGTCGAGCGTGTCCGACTCGACCAGCGGGAAGACGGTGCTGTGGCCGTCGCCCTTGCCGTCGACCACGAGGTTGCAGACCGGCTTCGGCCTCCGCGCCGCGGCCGCCCACGCGGTGGGCGTCGTGGCGACGAGCGTGACGGCGAGGGAGCAGAGGACGAGGCTACGAAGTCGCACGAGAGTCTCCGATGGTCTGCTGGGTGGTGGAGATAGCGTTGAGTCCTGGATTCGTCGGCGGGTTCGGAGGCACCTTCGGACCGTGGTGACGGATATTCATCACAGACGGAAAGCAGGCGCCGTCCGGAATGCCCGGAAATGCTTCAGGGGCAGCCGGCGGACCGGCTGCCCCTGAACGCCGAGCTGTAGAGATTTAGCCGAACAGGTCGTACGGCGGGCAGTCCCAGAAGGGCTCGCCCAGCAGGAAGATGTCGCCCTGGCCGTTGATCGTCACGACGCCGGCGTAGTCACCCTGCAGCAGCGGGAGGACGGCGCAGACGATCGGGTCGATGACGTCCTTCTCGAGCTGGATGAGGAGAGCGTCGATCGTGTCGAGCAGGTCGAAGATCGGGTCGAAGATCGGGTCGCCGGTGCCGGCGCTGATCGCCAGGTAGCACTCCGCGCCGGCGGTGCCGGCGGGAACCCACGTGTCGGTGCGGGCGTCGAGGACCCAGGTGGTGGTGCCGTCGTTGAACTCGTCGCACAGGTAGACCGGCTCACCCTCGGGCGAGATGTAGGACACGACGCCCGGCTGGAGCACCGTGACGCCGTTCGTGCCGCTCTGGTTGCGGGTGGCACCGTTGACGTAGGCGCCGGCGTGC
>DATMES010000065.1 GCA_035556555.1 Frankiaceae bacterium | reverse complement strand
CGAGGCCTGGTACAACCCGCGCCGCCGGCACACCAGCCTCGGCATGCTCAGCCCCGCCGACTACGAAGCGCTACACACCGCCGCCGAACCAGCGGCATGATCACCACACCCGACGTGTCCGGAGAACCGGGTCAGGCTCCCGACAGTCCTGTCGCTGGTCCTCTCCCTCGGCCCTCAGTGCATCTAGAACGTCAGGGGTACCCCGGCCGTGACGAGCCGCGCCGTGCCGACGAGGTAGTAGGCCGTGGCCTTGCGCGCGAACTCCTCGTCGGCAAGCCACTTGTCCATCCGGTGGAGGGCACGCTGCGACATCGCCGGCAGGAGTTCCTTGACGGGCATCGGCGCCGACATGTTCGCGATGGACTCGGCGGACGAGAGCCCGTGCGCTCGCGCGGGAGCCTCACCGATACCGAGAACTCGATCGAACGTCTCGAGCCTCATGGCCCCGCTCTGGATACCTGCGATCAGCGCGTCGGCTGCGCGGGCGCCGATCGGGCGTAGCTCCAACGGATCGGGGACGATGGCGCACGTCCAGCGCACGACGGTCGCGAGCCCGAATCCGGGTCCGAACGGCACTCCCACGAAGCGGGGACCGGACACCGTGTCGACCGCGCGTCGGAGTGCGTCGGCGCGCCCATAGATGTCGTCGTCGAAGTCGCGCACGTCAACGGGAGGGTGCTGGAGGACCGCGTACATCGCTGCCGTCGCCGCAGACCGCCGTTTGAAGAGACCCACTCGTACCCCGTTGTGAGCGCAACGCCCTCCGCGAAGCGGACCGGCAGGTCAGATGGTGGTGCGCCGCCAGGGACTCGAACCCCGAACCCGCGGATTAAGAGTCCGCTGCTCTGCCAGTTGAGCTAGCGGCGCGCTAGCTTGCGAGGCGGAACTTTACACGACGGCACACGGACTGCGCGCATCCGTTCCCAACGCCGCCCGAGTTCGTTACCGTCATCAGACCCAGCCACCCAGACGTCCGGGGGGACGACCATGCGCCCAACGCGCCGCGCCGCCGTCAGCATGCTCGCGGCGGTCGTGCTCGCGGTGCCGTACGCCGCCGTCGCCACCGCCGTCCTCTGCATCGAGCCCGTCCGTGCCTGCCCGAAGCCCGCGCCGGTCGAGCCCGACCCCACGCAGGCGCCGGCGCAGCGCAGGAACATCGCGATGTACAAGGGCCTCGGCACGTGGGTGGACGCGTTCGACTTCTCCCCGGAGTACGGCTACGCGCGCACCAAGCCGAGCAGCGTCGACGACATGGCGCGGCAGGGCGTGAAGACGCTGTACATCCAGGGCGCCAAGGACCGCGACGGCGGCAGCACCGGCGTGCTGAGCGCGGACCTGCTGGGCCAGTTCGTCGAGAGGGCGCACGCCAACCACATCAAGGTCGTCGGCTGGTACCTCCCGCGCTTCGTCAGCTCCGCGCGCGACTGGGCGCACATCGACGCGATGATCAAGTTCCGCACGAAGAACGGCCACAAGTTCGACAGCATCGGCATCGACATCGAGTCCCGCGAGAACGGCGACCTCAAGCAGCGCAACGAGCGCCTGGTCTCGCTGAGCACGAAGCTCCGCAAGGCGGCCGGCTCCATGAGCACGAGCGCGATCGTCGTGCCGCCGGTCGTGACCGACGTCATCAACCCCGCGTTCTGGCCGGACTTCCCGTGGGCCAAGCTGAAGCCGTCGTACGACGTGTGGATCCCGATGTCGTACTACACGAACCGCGACAAGCAGCCCGAGTGGCGCGACGCCTACAAGTACTCCTCGGAGAACGTCAAGCTGCTGCGTAAGCACCTCGGCGCCACGACGCAGGTGCACCTCGCTGGCGGTGTGGGGACGACGAGCACCGCCAAGGACTACGACGGTCTGGTACGCGCCGCGAAGGACACGACGTGCCTGGGCGCGTCGAGCTACGACTACGCCGTCACCGGCAGCGCCGCGTGGGCGACCCTGCGGAAGAGCCCCGCCTAGGAGGCTTTGGCGAAAGCCCCGCTCGTTCTTTGAAGATCACTACGCGTGAGACCGGCGGGTGGGCTGCAGGGATGGGCCGAGTCGCCACCCCGATCGTGTGGCGGGATCGTCCTGCTAGGAGCCGGTCAGGGCCTCGGCGCGGGAGTCGTACACGGCCAGCTCCTGGTCGAGGTGCGCCAGAACGAGTGCCGGGCGGATCGCCGACGCGGGCGGGCACGCGACGCGGATGTCGCGGTGGTACTCGTGCGCGAGGTCGCAGCCCCGGCGCAGCGCGCGGACGCCCCCGGCGAGGATGGTGCCGCTCTCGCTGAGGTCGACGACGACGTCGTAGCCGTCGTGCGTGACGAGGCCGGCGATGGCGCCGCTGACCATGGGCGCGTTGGTGGAGTTCAGGTCACCGCGGACGATGAGCAGCGCGACCCGACGGTCGGTGTCGAGATCGATGTCGACGCTCATGTGGGCGCTCCGAGGGTGAGCCGAGGTGACTAGTACGAACTAGTCATCGGCCCAGCACAAGCCCTACTGAACGGATCAGCCGAAGTTCACCCAAACGGCCGTACGCCGCACTATGCGGGCAACGGCCCCGGCGGGCCGAGGAGACGGCCGCGGCCGAGCGTCGCGCCGAGCCCCACGGCGACGGCACGCCGCTGCGCGTCGTCCACGCCGAGCGCCACGACCTCGGCGCCGGAGCGGGAGGCCCACTCCAGCATCGCGCGCACGTTCTCGGTCGGAGCGGCGCCGCGGCCGGGCCTGTCGAGGTCGAGCTTGACGACGTCGGGCCGTACCTGGTCGAGCAGGCCGACGGCACCGGGTACGTCCGCCACGTCGTCGGCGACGACCCGCCATCCCCAGCCGCGGAACTCGTCGATCCCCGTCCGCAACGACACCGGGTCGGCGAACGCGTGCGCCGGCACCTCCGCCGCCACCTTCACGCCGCGCCGGCCGCGGCCCCAGGACGTGGCGAGCCGTGGGGGACAGGCGCTGTCGTACGTCTCCGGCTCCGGCGTGATCCACATCTCGACGTCCACGCCGCGCTCGAGGAACACGTCGAACGCGAGGCAGCGGAACGCCCAGTCGAGGCGTTCGACGAGCCCGAGGCCCTGCGCCGACTCCAGCAGCGCGAGCGTGTTGCTGAGCGCGGTGCCCGCCTGGCCGTGGCCGGTCGCCTTGTAGCCGACGAGCGTGTCGTCGGCGAGGCGGCGCACCGGCTGAAAGTCGGGACCGAGCTGCTCGGGCTTCTCGATGAGCGCCTCGATGAGCGCGCGGTCGTTGCGGAGCTTCTCGACGGAGTCCATCAGTGACATGGACGTGGCTTCGGCAGGATCGGGGCTCACCCTGAGGCGAGGTCCGCGGTCAGCCGCCCGATCGCGGGGACGAACTTGAAGCCGTGCCCGGAGCACGGCGAGCAGACGACGAGCGGCCCCTCGCGGCGCAGGCAGAACGCGTCGTCCGGCGTCGACGTGTACAGGCACGAGTCGACGCGCGTCACCTCGGGCGCGACACCGGGCAGCCACGACTCGGCGTACGCCGCCATCCGCGCGACCGCCTCGTCGTCGGCGCCGAGTCGCGCGTCGGGGGAGACGACGCGCCCGCTGCCGTGCTCGCCGGCCTTCACGCCGTCGCCGGGCGCGCCGAGGCCGTACACGATCGGCCCGTCGTCGCGGTGGTGGATGAACGACGGCCACGTCGCCTCGCCGGCCGCCGCGAAGTACACGGGCTGCTCCTGCGTGACGCGGAACGGCGGCAGGTCGCCGGGCACCGGCAGCGACCCGAGCAGGCCGGGCAGCCAGGCGCCGGCCGCGACGACGACGACGTCCGCCGCCACGTCGCCCCGATCCGTCGCCACGACGACGCCGGAGGCCGTCCGCGCCGCGCCGAGGACGGTCGTCGAGAACCGCACGTCCGCGCCGTGCCGCGCCGCCTCGGCGTGCAGCGTCGTGACGACGGCGTCGGCGTCGAGCCGCCCCGCGTCGGGCTGGTGCACGACCTCGTTCTCGAACCGCAGCATCGGCCACCGATCCGCTGCCGCGGCGGGGGAGAGGCGCTCGTACGACTCCCCGGCCGCGTCGAGTGCGCCGGCCACCGCCGCGACGCCGGCGCCGTGGTCGAGCCCGCCGGTCACCTCCAGCAGCGTCGCGCCGGACTCCTCCTCCAGCAGCCGCCAGAGTTCGCGCGCCTGGCGGGCGAGGCCGACGTAGTACGCGTCGTCGTACGCCAGCCGGAAGATCCGCGACCGCCCGTGCGAGGAGCCATGCGCATGGTGTCCGGGATGGCGTTCGAGGAGGACGACGTCGCGGCCGGCCCGCGCCGCCCACCACGCGGTCGCCGAGCCCATGGCGCCGCCGCCGACGACGAGCAGGTCCGTGCTCTGCACGGGCAGAGGCTACGCAGGAACGCCGCGGTCCGCCCCGAATCCGAACCCGGAGCCCGCCTCCGGGCTCCTAACCCCGGCCGCGCTCGTTCGCGGCCCGATGCCCACACCTGCTGAAGGAGCCCCGCCATGCGTCTTGCCCTCGGCCTCGCCCTCGCGGCCGCCGCGATCGTTCCCGCCACCGCCTCCGCCGCGCCGGACGTGTGTACGCCGCCCGTCGCGACCGCTTACGTCTGCGTCCCGCTGCCCGAGTGCTTCCGTCCGACGCAGTGCGCGTTCGACGACGACGCGGCCATCTACGGCGAGTGCACGCCGATGCAGCCGGTCAGCGGCCCCTGCGCGACGATCGACAGCATCCACGTCCCCCTCAGCCCCCGCTAGTCCGGGCTCCGTCCACCAGCTCTCGAAGGAGCCCGCATGCGTCTCGTCCTCGGCCTGGCCCTCGCGGCCGCCGCCATGGTCCCCGCGACCGCCTCCGCCACGGAGACGTGCACCCCCTACGTCGGCGACGCCCGCGTCTGTACGACGCTCGTCGACTGCTACCGCTACTGCTCCCCCTCGGGGGAGCCGAACGTCGACCCGCAGTGCACGCCCACGCAGCCGCTGAGCGGTCTCTGCGAGACGATCAACGACGTCTTCGTCGAGCTCGGGCCCAAGTAGGTCCTCACGCACCGGGCCAGGGCGTGGGCAGGTCACCGTCGAGCTGCCCCACGATCTGGCCGAGGAACCAGCGCCGGAACGCCGCCACCTCCTTGGTGGCGGCGAGCTCCGGCATGTCGTGGGTACGGCACCACTTGTCGGCGGCGTCGTACGCGTCGGCGAGCGTGGCGAGGTCGTCGCGCGCGCAGCGCACCGCGCCGTACGCCACGTCGACCTCCTTGAGCCGCCGCGCGGCGGCCGCGCGCAGCTCCAGCTCGGACGGCGCGGCCGCCTCCGCGAACTCGCCCTCCAGGCGTTCGACGACGCACAGGAGCCGGGCGACGGGGCCGCGCTTGTTCTTCTCGGCCACGGTGCGCATCGCGGCGAGGAAGCGCTCGGTGTGCGCGGAGGCGTCAGCCCACAGCGCGACGGGCAGGTCGAGGAGCAAGATGTCCACGACTCGCGACCCCGGCATCGCGTCTCCTTACCTGCCGACCGGCAAGGACGTTATCGTATGGAATCCACTCAGGGGGTGAGATGCCAGAGTCCGCGGGGACCCGAGCCGAGATCCTGCGCGTCGCGCTGGAGCTGTTCCGCGCCCAGGGCTACGACGCGACGTCGCTGCGCCAGATCGCCGAACGCCTCGGCATCACGAAGGCGGCGCTGTACTACCACTTCAAGGCCAAGGAGCAGCTCGTCGTCGAGCTGACGCGGCCGTTCCTCGACGGGTTCGCGGACATCGTCGCCTCCGCCCGCTCGCGCGACCGCGAGGCCACCGACGCGAGCGTGGAGGAGCTGCTCGGCCAGTACCTCGACCTCATCATCGCCGAGCACGCCGCGCTGAGCCTGCTCGCGTCCGACCCCGCCGCGCTCAACCACCCGGACGTCGGCCTGCGCGGCGGCACGCTCGTCCGGGCGTTCCAGGCCGAGCTGGTGGGTCGTGAGGCGAGCGACGCCGACCACATCCGCGCCGCCTGCGCGCTCGGCGCCGTCAACGCCACCGCCGGCCTGCCCGAGGGGCAGGTCGCCAGCGGGCGGGACGACGCCCTGCGCGCGGCGCTCGCGGCGCTGCGTTCCGGAACCGAGTGACTTACGACTCGCGCTGGTAGAACACGGCCCAGACGCCGCCCGACCCCTGCGGGTTCTTCTGGAACACGCTCATGCCGAGGTGCATCTTGCCCTTCTTGTCCAGGCGCACCATCTCGAACTCCGGCACCGTCTGGCTGCCGACCCACATCGGCTTGCGGGTCGTCGTGCCGACCGTCGTACGGCTGCCGTCGATCTTCGCGAAGTAGAAGTACCAGTCGGTCGCGTCCTTGCCCTGCGGGCTGCCCAGCCAGACGATGCGCGCCTGGCCCTTCTTGCCGCCCACGACCCACGGGGCGTAGCCGGACTTGCCGGGGTTGAGTGCCCGCGGCTTCGTCCACGTGGCGCCCTTGTCCTTCGACTGCGTGTAGAAGACCGGGTCGTCGTCGTCGCGCGGCGCGGCCCAGACGACGTGCAGGTAGCCGCCGGCGTCGAGCCCGATGCTGGGGTAGATCGAGGTCGTCTCGCGCGGGATGCTCGCGATGGTCTTGGACGTCCACGTCAGGCCGCCGTCGTGGCTCGAGGCGAGCGCGATGATCTCCGGCGTCCCGATGCTGGCGAGGCCGCCGACGCGGCGCGAGTAGACGAGGTGGATGTCCTTGCCGCCCGGGGCGACGACGAAGTTGCCCTCCCAGACGAACGCGCCCTCGTGGTTGCCGGTCGTGATCGGCACCGCCGGGGTCCACGTCTTGCCGTAGTCGGTGGTCTTCGTGAACCACATGGCCGACGGCGAGCAGCACTGCAGGTCGTGGTAGCTGACGTACAGCGTGCCGGGAGGCCCGCCGACCAGCCACGGGCGGTCGACGACGGGGGCCGTCGTCGTGAGCGCGGAGCCCTCCCACGACTCGCCGTTCTTGCTGTGGCCGATCGAGAGGTTGCCGACCCAGGTGTCGGCCGACCACATCGTGCCGCCCTGGTCGTACGCGACGTCGCAGTCGCCGCCCTCGAACGCGTACCCCCGGGTGTCCGTCGTCGCCGTCTCGACGTCGACGTACTTCCACTTCTTGCCGCCGTCGACCGTCCGGTAGAAGTACGACTGCCCGGTGCCGATGGCGGGAACGCCCGACGGGTCGCAGACGAACATCTCCCTGTTGTTCTTCGGGTTGATGTCGAGGCTCGTCTCGCGCGCGGCCTGCGTCTTGCTGATGAGGACCGGCGCCTGCCAGCCCTTCGCCGCCGTCGTCGCCGCGGTGCCAGGGGCGGCGGCCGCGCTGAGCGCCGCCAGCGCCGTGGCGCCCAGGATCCACCGGTACTTCGCGTTCCGCCGCATGCGCGCCCGTCCGATCGCCGGCCCCCGCACGGACGACTTCGGTACGGGGCGGCGCGCTCCTGCTCGCCCCCAGGCATGGTTCGGGGGCAGCCGGTGTGAACCCGGCTGCCCCCGAAAGGCAGTGCTGGAGTGCTTAGCCGAACAGGTCGTACGGCGGGCAGTCCCAGAACGGGTCGCCCGCGATGAACACGTCGCCCTGGGCGTTGATCGTCACGAGACCCGCGTAGTCACCCTCGAGCTCCGCGAGGACCGGGCAGATGACGGTGTCGAGCGTCGTCCCCACCAGGTCGAGCAGGTCGAAGATCGGGTCGAAGATCGGGTCGTCGGTGCCGCCGCTGATCGCGAGGTGGCACTCGGCATCAGGGGTGGTGCTGGCGTTGACCCACGTGTTGGTGCGGGCGTCGAGCACCCAGTTGACCGAACCGTCGTTGAACGCGGCGCAGCTGTAGACCGGCTCGCCGGGCGGCGAGATGTAGGACACGACCCCCGGCTGGAGCACGGTGGTGCCGTTGGTGCCGGTCGCGGAGCGGGTGGCACCGTTGACGTAGGCGCCGGCGTGCGTGCCGACGTTGACCTTGATCGTGCAGGTCAGGGTGCCGTTCTGGGCGATCGGGCCACCGTAGAGAACACCGGTCTGCGAGTTCTCGGGTGCCTCGGGCGAGTTGTCGGTCGCCGTGGTGAAGCCGCAGTCGCTGTCGGTGGCGCTGGGTGCGGCCGCGTGGGCGACGGGGGTGAACGACGTCGCGAGCGCGCCGGCGGCGAGCAACGCGATGGCAATCTTCCTCACAGGTTCCTCCTGTCCGTGTCCCACACGGTCGCACCGGAGGGTGCGAATAGGGGCCGTGTGGCACAGAACGGGCGCGACGCTAGGTGCGCCGCGAATCGACGGTCAACACTCCCGGCGAAATGGTGGGTGATGAACCACCCGTCGAAGGGGCTGGATCCACCCCCGCCGGACCGCCCGCGCTGGAGACACCCGACCAACGTCGACGTCTGAGCGCGCGACCGCGAGACGAACTCGATCCACCCGAGCACCGGGCTCGACGTCAGCCGGCGGCGCGCATGGTTCGGGGGCAGCCGGCGAGCCCGGCTGCCCCCGAAAGGCCTGCTGCTGAGAGTTACGGCCAGATGACGTCGTAGGGCGGGCAGTCCCAGAACGGCGCGCCGTCGATGTAGATGTCGCCCTGAGCGTTGATGAAGACCGGGCCGTAGGTGCCGGTCAGCAAAGCCAGGGCCGGGCAGATGACCTTGTCGACCTCGCGCTCGACGCCGAGAATGATCTCGTCGAGCTCGGTGAGCAGCGCGATGATCGCCTCGATCACGGTGTCGTACGTGTCCCAGATCGGGTCGAAGATCGGGTCGCCGGTGCTGGCGCTGATCGCCAGGTAGCACTCCGCGCCGGCGGTGCCGGCGGCAACCCACGTGTCGGTGCGGGCGTCGAGGACCCAGGTGTTCGTGCCGTCGTTGAACTCGTCGCACAGGTAGACCGGCTCACCCTCGGGCGAGATGTAGGACACGACGCCCGGCTGGAGCACCGTGACGCCGTTCGTGCCGCTCTGGTTGCGGGTGGCACCGTTGACGTAGGCGCCGGCGTGC
>DATMES010000064.1 GCA_035556555.1 Frankiaceae bacterium | reverse complement strand
GGTGCCCCCGGGGCTCGAGACCTCACGGCAGAGGTCCCGTCTGGATGCACTCAGAGCACGCCGGGCATCACCTCGTCCGCGAGCTCCGCGTACGCCGGCTCGGTCTGCGCGAGGTAGGCGTCCCACGCCGCCGCGTCCCAGACCTCGACCCGCGTGTTCGCGCCGATGACGACGCAGTCGCGGTCCAGGCCCGCGTACTCGCGGAGCGGGCCAGGGACCGTGATCCGGCCCTGCTTGTCCGGCACCTCGTGCGCCGCGCTCGCGAACAGCACCCGGCCGAAGTCCCGCTGCGCCTTGCCGGTGACCGGCGCCGCGCGCAGGCCCTCGGTGATCCGCCCCCACTCGCCGAGCGGGAAGACGTAGAGGCAGCGCTCCTGCCCCTTGGTGATCACGAGACCCTCCGCGAGCTCGTCCCTGAACTTGGCCGGCAGGAAGAGCCGGCCCTTGTCGTCGAGCCGTGGCAGATGGGTGCCGAGGAACACCGGCCCCACCTCCCGTCCCGCTGTTGTCTCTCCACTGTGCGCCACTCTACTCCACTTAGCACCACGGTCAAGCGAATCGGCGCTTTCCCGGAGGGACTTGAGGACGCAAAACCGCAGGTCAGAGCGGGTGGAGCCGGGTGGAGGGCGTTCCGGGCACATCTAGTGGGTGCTCGTGTTCGCGGCACAAGATGTGCACGCTGCGTAACGGCATCGCTACATCCTCGTGCGGGAGCGACACGCCGGTGGGGCGGAGTGGAGCGCCCACACACCACGCAGTCCGCGGTTACTGGTGAGTAGCGACGTCGCGGCTCACCAGTTCGTGCTCAGCGTCCGTCGCCGTTCACCAGGTCGCGCCGCGGCTACGGGCGCAGGACCCCGGCGAGGGTGTGGCGCCAGCGGGACGGCAGCACGCGGTTCCACACGAGACGGTCGGCCAGGCGGGCTGCCTCGTCGGCGTACCGCCACGGGAACAGCCGTGCCAGCCCCGGGCGGCGGCCCCAGGAGACGTACGACGCCGTGATGAGCAGCGTGTCCGCGAAGTCCGTGGTCCCGAGGTCCACGCGGGAGAAGCCCGCGTCGCGCGCCAGCGCGGTGAGCGACTCCAGGGTGAACACGTGCAGGTTGGCCGCCATCGAGGCGACCTCCCAGAAGTCCTCCTCCGGCGACAGCGGCCGGCGCAGCAACGGCAGCAGCGCGCGGACGAGCACGCCGCCGTGGCGCTCGACGGTGGGCGTCGGCTCCGAGACGAGCACCACGGCGCCACGAGGCGCGAGCACGCGCCGCCACTCGGCCAGCGCGCCCGCCACGTCGGGCAGGTGGTGGAGCACGCCGCGCGCGACGACGAGGTCGAACGACCCATCGCCGAACGGCAGCCGCGTCGCGTCCGCCTGCACCAGCGGCGAGGCCCCGGCCGCCGACGCCGCCCCGAGCATGCCTTCCGACAGGTCGGACCCCACGACGAGCACGTCGGGCCGCGCGCGGCGCAGGCCCGCGGCGAGGTAGCCGGTGCCGCAGCCCGCGTCGAGCACCCGCTCCCCCGTACGCAGCGGCCGGCCGAGCAGCGACTCCACGTCCCGCAGCGCCTGCGCCGCCGTACGGGAGTCGTGCACGATCGCGAACCGCTCGTCGTAGTAGACGCACTCGTGGTCGTGGAAGACGCGGTTGACGCCGACGGCGTCCAAGTCCTCGCTCACGGGCGGTAGACCGCGTGGACCCAGAGGTCGGTGAGGCCGTCGACGAGGCGGTCGGTCGGGACGCCGTCGCCCGCCTGGGACAACGCGACCGACTGCTCCACCATCGCCGCCAGCGCCGTCGCGGCCACGTCGACGTCGAGGTCGGCCCGCGCGAGCCCGGCGTCCCGCGCCGCGAGCAGCGCGCCGCGGATCCGCCCCACGAACTGCCCCCGCACCTCCCCCACCAGCGCCTGCAGCTCGGGCGACGACGGCGCCGCCGCGAACCACACCTCCCGGATGTCCCGGTCTTCCTCCGACAGCGCCACGAAGCCCGCGATGACCCGCCGTACGTCCTCCACGACGTCGCCCGTCGTCCAGTCGGCGTCGGCGAGGTGGTAGAGCACGGTGGCGTGGCGGCGTACGAGGGCTTCGAGCACGGCCTCCTTGTTGGCGTAGTACGCGTAGAACGTCCCGTGCCCCACGCCGGCGGCGCGGCAGACGTCCTCGACCCGCGCGCGGCTCCACGGCACGCCGGCGAACGCCTCGCGTGCCGCGTCGAGCAGCTTGGCCCGGGTGCGCTCGCCGCGCGTCGTCCTGACCGGGGAGTTCTCCGTCACGGTGGCGGAGCATGCCATAACGGGCGCGCTGCTCGACTCCGACGTCGATGTCGGGTTACGGTCGGGGCGACCACCTAGAGCCCCCTGGAGTGCCGGATGTCGATCAGCTACGACTGTGCCCGCTGCCGCCAGACGTTCGACGGCAAGCGCCTGATCATCGAGCAGAACGCCACCGACGAGACCGGCCTGTCGACGCTCGTCGAGAAGTGCTGGACGCTCTGCGTCCCGTGCGCCGAGACGATCATGGCGCTCGTCGGCGAGGTCTCCCCCTGGCAGCCGGACGGCCGTACGGTCATCCTGCCGGACACGTTCGACGACATGACGACGCGGTTGTTCGCCCTCCAGAGGTAACGACTGCGAATCTCATCTCAACGGGAACGCCCGGGTCTGCGACACTCGTCTGACAATCCGTCGCCATAACGACGCGCACTCCGTCCCTAGAGGAGAACCCGGTGGCCCGGCGTTCCACGCGTACCGCTGTCGATCTCGACACCCTCGCCGCCGGCTTCGGCGCCATCCAGGACAACGTCGAGATGGTCATCGAGGGGAAGACGGAGGCGGTACGTCTCGCCCTCGTCGTGCTCCTCGCCGAGGGCCACCTCCTCATCGAGGACGTCCCCGGTGTCGGCAAGACGATGCTGGCGAAGGCGATCGCGCGGTCGATCGACTGCTCCGTACGCCGCATCCAGTTCACGCCCGACCTGCTGCCGAGCGACGTGACCGGCGTCTCGATCTTCAACCAGGAACGCCAGGACTTCGAGTTCAAGCCCGGCGCGATCTTCGCGAACATCGTCGTCGGCGACGAGATCAACCGCGCCTCCCCCAAGACCCAGTCCGCCATGTTGGAGTGCATGGAGGAGCGGCAGGTCACGGTCGACGGCGTGACGTACGACCTCGGCCGGCCGTTCATGGTCATCGCGACGCAGAACCCCATCGAGCACGAGGGCACGTACCCCCTCCCCGAGGCGCAGCGCGACCGCTTCACCGCGCGCGTGTCCATGGGCTACCCGGCGCAGAGCGCCGAGCTGGCGATGCTCGACACCCACGGCGTCACCGACCCGCTCGACTCGCTCGTCCCCGTCTCCGACGCGGAGACCGTCGCGCAGATGATCGGCGCGACCCGCACCGTCCACGTCGCCGACGCGGTGAAGAAGTACGTCATCGACATCGCCAACGCCACCCGCACGCACCCCGACCTGCGGCTCGGCGCCTCACCGCGCGCGGCGCTGCACCTGCTCCGCGCGGCGCGCGCGTACGCCGCCACCGACGGCCGCGACTTCGTCCTCCCCGACGACGTGCAGGCGCTGGCCGAGCCCGTCCTCGCGCACAGGCTGCTGCCGACCGCCGAGGCGCAGATCGCACGGCGGGAGACCGAGCTCGTCGTCGCCGAGATCGTGGATCGCGTGCCCGTCCCGCACGCAGGGAGATAGGCGGTACGCCCGTGCTCGAGCCACTCCGCGGACTCACGGTCCGCGGCCGGTCGTTCGTCGCCGCGGGGATCGCGTGCGGGCTCGGCTCGGTCATCGTCGGGCAGCGCGTCGTCGTGCAGATCGGCGCGTTCCTCATCGCGCTGCCTGTGCTCGCCGCCGTCTACGTGAGCCGTTCCAGGTATCGCCTTTCCTGTACACGCACGCTCGTGCCGGGCAGGCTTCCGGTTGCTCACACCGCCCAAGTGCGCCTGCGCCTGGAGAACGTCTCCCGCCTCCCCACGTCGCTGTTGTTCGTCGAGGACTCGCTGTCGTACACGCTGGGCGCCAAGCCGCGCTTCGTCCTCGACCGCGTCGAGGCGGGCGGCAAGCGCGAGGTCGCGTACAACGTCCGCTCCGACGTCCGCGGCAAGTTCCGCGTAGGCCCGCTGACGATCCGCATGGCGGACCCGTTCGGGCTCTGCGAGCTGACGCGGTCGTTCGCCGCGGTCGACACCCTCGTCGTCACGCCGGTCGTCTCGCCGCTGCCGCACACCGGCCTCGGCGGCGAGTGGGCCGGCGGCGGCGACACGCAGGCGCGGCAGGTCGCGAGCGCCGGCGAGGACGACGCGTCGACCCGCGAGTACCGCTACGGCGACGACCTGCGCAAGGTCCACTGGAAGTCCACCGCGCGCACCGGCGAGCTCATGGTGCGCCGCGAGGAGCAGCCGTGGCAGAGCCGCGCGACGCTGCTGCTCGACACCCGGGCCAACGCGCACTACGGCGACGGGCCCGGCTCGTCGTTCGAGTGGTCGGTCGCGGCCGCGGCGTCGATCGGCGTGCACCTCGCGCGGCACGGCTACACGCTGCGCTTCGTCACCGACACCGGCATCGACCTCGCGGGGACGACGCTGTCGACCGCCGAGGCGGTGCTGCTCGACCAGCTCGCCGTCGTCGAGCCGACCAAGCGCGGGTCGATCCCGCTCATGGCGGCGCGGATGAACCACGGCGGCGGCGAGGGGCTGCTCGTCGCGGTCTGCGGGACGCTGAACGCCGAGGAGGCGATGGCGCTCGGTCGCCTGCGCAACACCGCGTCCGCGTGCATCGCCGTGCTCGTCGACTCGGCGTCGTGGACCAACCTCGGCCCGCGCGCGAAGGCCGAGACCGAGGCGGCGATGGAGTCCGGCGCCGCGCTGCTGCGCCAGGCCGGCTGGCGGGTCATCGTGGCCCGCCACGGCACCACGCTCGCGTCCCTGTGGCCGCAGGTCGCGATGTCTCGTACGGGAGCGATCCGATGACGAACCGCCAGTCGATGATGCTGCCGGCGGCGGCGGCGTCGGTGATCCTGACGATGATGTCGCTGAGCCAGGTGTTCGACAGGCAGCGGTGGTTCTTCCCCTCGCTCTTCGGCGTCCTGGTGGCGTTCGGGATCGGCTGGGCGGCGCGCCGCCTCGACGTGCCCGGCATCCTCGCGCCGGCCGTGTCGCTGCTGGCGATGCTGACGTTCCTCGGCCTGGTGTTCGTGCCCGAGACGACGCTGGCCGGGCTGCCCACGCCCGACACCATGCGCGGGATCGGCGACCTGCTCTCGGCCGCCGGCACCGACCTCCGCGAGATGGCTCCGCCGGCCGAGGCGACCGAGGCCCTGACGCTGCTGGCGACCGGCGGGGTGTTCGTCGTGGCGATGGTCGTCGACCTCGTCGTGTTCTGGACGCGGCGGCCCGTGGCCGCGGGGATGCCGTTGCTCGCGCTGTTCCTCATCCCGACGACGATGACGAACAAGGCCAACGTCTTCGCGTTCGTCCTGGCGGCCGTCGGCTACCTCACGCTGCTCGTCGCCGAGGGCCGCGACCGCGCGCGCGGGTGGGGCAGGCGGCTGTCCGGCATGGACCTCGTCGACGACGTCGCCGACGTGTCCCACGTCGTCCGCGTCGGCCGGCGCATCGGCTCCGCCGCCGTCGGCCTCGCGCTCTGCGTGCCGCTGCTCGTACCGGACGTCGGCGAGGGCATCTTCCGCGGCAACGGCGGCATGTGGCCAGGCAGGGGCAACGGCTCGCGGACCGCGACCGTCATCAACCCGCTCGTCGAGATCAAGGCACAGCTGCGCGACGACCGGATCATCCCGCTGCTCGAGGTGCGTACCGACGAGCCCCAGTACCTGCGGCTGACGTCGCTCGACGCGTTCAACGGCGAGGAGTGGTCCCTCGTCAAGCGCGACGTCAAGAGCGACCACCGCGTCGGCGAGGACAAGCCGCTGCGGCAGCCGGAGGAGCTCGACCTGATCAGCGCGCCGACGCACCGGTACGACATCGCCGTCCGTGACCTCGCGGTGCACTGGCTGCCGATCCCGTACATCCCCTCGCGCGTCGACGTCGACGGCGACTGGCGGTACGAGGAGTTCGGGTACTCCGTGTTCTCCGCGGAGAACAAGTCGAACGGCGTCCGCTTCACCGCCGAGTCGCGCATCCCCGAGCCCACCGTCGACCAGCTCAAGGCCCCCGGCGAGATCCCCGGCCGGATCCGCGAGCAGTACCTCGCCGTCCCCGCGCAGACGCCCGACATCGCGGTCGACGTGCTGGCCGAGGTCACGACGGGCAAGGAGAACGCGTACGACATCGCGCTCGCGCTCAACGAGTACTTCTACAGCAGCGGGCAGTTCACGTACGACGACAACGTCGCGCAGGCCAACGGCGTCGACGCGCTGACCCACTTCCTCACCGAGAAGCGCGGCTACTGCGAGCAGTACGCCGCCACGATGGCGTACCTCGCGCGCCTCAAGGGCATCCCGGCGCGCGTCGTCGTCGGCTTCACCCCGGGCAAGCTGCGCAACGACGGGACGTACGTCGTCACGAACAAGGAGGCGCACGCCTGGCCCGAGCTGTACTTCCCGCAGGCCGGGTGGGTGCGCTTCGAGCCGACGCCGCGCGCCGGGACGACGGTCCGGCCGCCGCACGCCGTGCCGCCGGTGTCCCCGCCGGGCGCGACGCTCCCCCCGGACGCGACGCCGACCGACGAGCCGTCGGCCGCGCCGAGCTCGACGGCGAGCCCCAGGCCGCAGAACGTCCCCGACATCGAGGACGACACGCCGGCGAACCCCGCCCTCGCCGGCGGTGACGACGGCGGCGTGCCGGTCGTGCCGCTGGCCGCCGGTGGCGTGCTGCTGCTCGCGGCGACGCCGGCGCTCGTGGGCGCGGGCACCCGCCGGCGGCGGCGCGGCCTCGCGGCCGACGGCGCTGGGCAGATCCACGCGGCGTGGGAGTCGCTCGCCGACGCGGCCGAGGACGCGGGGTACCCGCTGCGCGACGCGGACTCCCCGCGCGGCGCGGCGCGGCGGCTCGTGGCGGCGGCGTCGTTGAGCGGGCCGGTGGCCGACGAGGTGCGGCGGCTCGCGGCTGCCGAGGAGCGCGCGCGCTACGCGCGGACCGTGCCGTCGGCGGACGGCCTCGACGGCGGCGTACGGACCGTGCGCAAGGCGATGATCGCGGCGCTGCCGCGGTGGGCGCGGCTGCGGGCGACGGTGTTCCCTGCGTCGTCGGTGCGGCGGATCGTCGCGGCGGTGCGGGCGGTCGGCGACGGCGTCGACAGGGCGCGGACGCGGACGCGGGTCAGGCTGCTGTCGCTGGTGCGGCGGCGTACGCGGACGGCGTAGCTCCCGGTCTCGCTCGGCCCCGCGGCGGCTCTAGCGGTCGGGGTCGTCGAAGCGGCGGCGGAAGCGCTCCTCGGCGCGCTCGCGCAGGGAGGTCTTCTCGCCGCGCGCCTTCTGCTTGCGCTTGTCCTTGAGCTTGGGCAGCGTCTCGCCGCGGCTGAGCCGCTGGAGGCTGCGCGCGATGACGAGACCGGCCGCGAGCATGACGAGGAAGCCGGCCACGCCGACGTAGACGTTGCGGAGGACCGCGCCGGCGACGAGCGCGACGAGACCGAGGGCGAGCAGCGCGGCGAACCGCTTCACGCGGCGCGTGAGGTGCGTCTTCACGTCGTGCGAGCGCACGGCGGAGGCGAACTTCGGGTCCTCGGCGTACAGCTGCCGCTCGATCTGGTCGAGCAGCCGCTGCTCGTGCTCGGAGAGCGGCACGGTGGCGCTCCTGCTGCGGGTGGGGTGTCCTTCTCGGCCAGGATACGTTCGCGGGGGTCGCGCGGGAAGCCGAACCCGGGAGCCGTTGCCGTACGGTGACGCGCGCCTGGCCGTCCGGGCGCCCGCCGGGGCGCTGGTCAGGTGCCCGGGCGCAGCTCGCCGGGGGGTGCGGACTGGGCCGCGCGCGGGTCGTCGGCGTCGTCGACGAGGGTCGCGGGGCGGACCGCGCCGGTGCCGAAGCGGCGTACCGCGCGGTCCACCGCCTGCTCGGCCTCGCGCCAGCCCGTGTCCGGCGCGCCGATGACGAGCTGCTCGGGCTCGGCGTCGGCGGCGACGAGGTGCTCGACGCGGACGCCGACGAGGCGCAGCGGCGTACCCGCGATGCCGAGGGCGTCGTAGAGGCCGCGCGCGGTGGCGTAGACGACCTTGGCGACGTCGGTCGGCGCGGGCAGGGTGCGGGCGCGCGTGATCGTCGTGAAGTCGGCGTAGCGGATCTTGATCGAGATGGTGCGCCCCGCCCAGCCTGCCTGGCGGAGGCGGGCGGCGGTGCGTTCGGACAGGCGCAGCAGCTCCCTGTGGATGGCGGCGGGGTCGCCGATGTCGCGCTCGAACGTCTCCTCCGCCCCGATGCTCTTGTCGGGCTCGGACGGCGTGACGACGCGGGCGTCGCGGCCCCAGGCGAGGGCGTGCAGGTGCGCGCCGGCGGCGGGGCCGAGCGCCGCGGTGAGCGCCGCGAGCGGCATGGCGGCGAGGTCGCCCACGGTGTTGAGGCCGAGGGCGCGCAGCCGCTCCTCGGACTTCTCCCCCACGCCCCAGAGCGCGGCGACGGGCAGCGGGTGGAGGAACTCGAGCACGCCGTCGCGCGGCACGACGAGCAGGCCGTCGGGCTTGCAGCGCGCCGAGGCCAGCTTGGCGACGAACTTCGTCGACGCGACGCCGACCGAGCAGGTGATCTGCTGCTCGGCCTCGACGCGGGCGCGGATCTGCTCACCGATGGCGGCGGGCGAGCCGAGGCGGCGTACGGCGCCGGCCACGTCGAGGAACGCCTCGTCGAGCGAGATCGGCTCGACCAGCGGCGTGACGTCGCGGAACACGGCCATGACGGCGCGTGAGGTGGCGGCGTACTCCTCGAAGTCGGGCGGCAGGAAGATCGCCTTCGGGCAGAGCCGGCGCGCGCGGACGGAGGGCATGGCGCTGTGCACGCCGAACGCCCGCGCCTCGTACGACGCGCTGGCCACGACGCCACGGGAGCCGTCGCCGCCGACGATGACGGGCTTGCCGCGCAGGTCGGGACGGCGGCGTACCTCGACGGCCACGTAGAACGCGTCCATGTCGACGTGCAGCACGGTGCAGCCGGTGTCGTCGCCGCGGGCGCCGGTGGGCGGCCCGGTCGGCTGGACGCGGCCGCGGCTCACGGCGTCGTCACTCCCCGGCCGTCACGGCGTGCGCGTGGCGAGCACGTGCAGCTGGGTGGCGAGGTCGCGGTACGGATCACGGCCTGAGGCGGCGGTCTCCAGCCGGACGAGCGCTTCGAACGCCGCGGCGTCGGTGTCGAGCAGCCCGCCGGGCACGAGATCGGTGAAGACCCGGACGCCGTGCACCTCGTCGGCGGCCAGCCCCGCGCCGGCGAGCAGCGCGACGAGCTCGGCGCGGCCGAAACGACGATGCGCGGCGTCGCCGTCGCCCCAGCGGCCGTCGGGGTCGTCGAGCGCGGCGGCGGCCTCGTCGAACCGTCCGGCGAGCGCGCGCGAGACGACGGCGGCGCTGCGGTTGGCCGCGACGACGCTGGCCAGCCCGCCGGGGCGGAGCGTGGCGGCGACCGTCGCGATCCCCGCGGCGGGGTCGTCGACGACCTCGAGGACGCTGTGGCAGAGGACGACGTCGACGGTGCCGGGTGCGACGACGTCGAGCAGGGTCGAGAGGTCGCCCTGGACGCCGGTGATGCCGTCGGCGCCCTCCTCGGCGGCGCGGCGTTCGAGGGCGGCGAGCGAGTCGGGAGACGGGTCGACGACCGTGACGCGGTGGCCGAGCGCCGCGAGCGGCACCGAGAACCCGCCGGTGCCGCCGCCCGCGTCGAGCACGGTGAGCGGCCCGGCACCGAGCCTGGGCAGCGCGGCGGTGAGCGCCTCCCAGACGACCGCGGCGCGGACGCGGCCCCAGTGCGTGAGGTACGGGCGCGGGGCGGCCACTGCGGTCCTCCGGGGACGGGCGGGGCGGTGCGGCGGGCAGGGCGGCGGGCGCGGCGTGGCAACAGGGCACCCGCGACGAAGAGTAGTGCCCGCGCGCGGGTGACGGCGGCGCGCAGGTGCCTGCCGACCCGCGCGCGGGCGGACTCGGCGACGCCGCCCCGCGGCCGACCGGGCGTCATACGGCGCCCCGGTCGAGCAGTGAGGGGCGGGCGGCGCCACCGAGCTTGGTCTCGACGACGGCGAGGAACGTCTCGGCGTCGCGGAGCAGGTCGTCGGCCTCGCGGGCGGTGACGCACCCGGGGATGCGCGCCTCGGCGTTGGCCCGCTTGGGCGCCCCGGCCGCGAAGAACGCCGCCCACTCGCCGAGCTCGGGGGCGAGCGCGGAGAGCAGCACCCAGGCGCTCAGCGGCTTGGTCCGGCGCGCGGGGGCGGGCGTCGGCGTGGCGCGGGCGGCGATGACGGCGGCGGCGGCGCGGAGGGCGCCGAGGTGGGCGGCGGCGTAGCGCTCGGGGGGTGACGTCGCGGCGGCGGCCTCGGCGACACCGCGGCGGGCCAGCGCGAGCAGGTCGGCGACGGACGTGCGGATGGCGGGAACGACGGCATGGGCGGGCAGCGGCGGGAGCGGCTCGGGGCGCGTACGGCCCGCGGGTGGCCCCGGCGCGACCGGCGCGGCCGGAGTGGGGGCAGGCTCCGCCGCGACGGGCGCCGGACGCGGGTCGGCGGCGAGCGCGGGCGCGGGGTCGGGGGCGACGGCGAGGTGACGTACGGGGGCGGGCGCCGCGGGGTACGGAAGCGGGGACGCCGCGCGGGCGGCCGCGACCGAGGTACGCCGGTGCGGCACGCGCGCGGGCACCGTGCGCGCGGGCGCGGAGTGGGCGGACCCGGCACGGGCGGGTACGGGCGGCACGGCGGCTCCTTCCTCGGCGTCGCGGCCCAGGGGCCGGGTGAACGGATGCCGGGGGAAGGCGGCATTGGTGGCGGCACCGGCCCGGCGGGGCGCTTCCCCACGCCCTACCGGACCGGCGACCCTGCCCGCCGGCGCCGAGGGTCGAGGCTCGGCGCCGGCGGGCTGGGATGCTCCGCCGCCGCGGCCGGCGTTCGCGAGAGGGTGCCGGTCGCGGTGTGTTCGAACAGGTGTTCGAACACAGGAGAAAGGTAGCGCGAGGGGGTGGGGAGTGCAAGGGGGTGGGGGGAAATGTGCCGGCGGGCCGCGGCGGGGGCCTACGACGGGCGCGCCGTACGCCGCAGCAGCTCGGCGCCGACGGCGAGGTACGCGAGGCAGGCGAGCGGCGTCGCGCGGGTCACGACGATCGACGCGTCGCGGGTCATCGGCTCCGACAGCCCGATCAGCGCGAGGCCGAGGACGCCGACGGCGACGAGCGAGACGCCGGCGACGGCCGCGCCCTGCGTCGTGACCGACGTACGGCCAGACCACCCGACGTACTTGGCCGCCCGCGGCCGCTCCCAGCGCCCGAACACCGCCACCAGCAACGCCAGCAGCCCGAGCAGCGCCGCGAACCACACGGGACGCAGCGCCCACCACGCGGCGGACCCCGCGGTCGGCTGCGGGAACCCCAGCGGCAGCAGCACGAGCACCGCGACGAGCAGCGCCGTCAGGTGCCAGAGGAAGACGGTCATGATGACGCCGTTCAGCGCGACGACGGCGGTCCAGACCCGCGGCCGGGCGAGCCAGCGCGTCACGAACGGCCGCGCGAGCATCACGAGCCCGGTCAGCCAGCAGGTCAGGGCGACGATGCAGAGGGTGGGCGGGGACATGTTCGAGATCCGCTCCCCCGGCATCCCCACCATGCTCGTCGGGTACGGCCCGACGGTCGTCAGCACGACGAGCCCCGCGAACCCCGCGACGGCCAGGCGGCCCCAGCGGCGGAACGACCCGTCGGCGTAGCAGTAGCCGAGCTGGTGCGCGAAGAGCCAGACCGGCAGGACGTTGACGAACCCGACCGCCCGCACGCCCAGCCCCAGCGCGACCCAGTCGATGACCGCGGCGAGCAGCACGTACGCCACCAGCACCCGGCCGCCGTAGCGGCGGTGCAGCGCCAGCGTCACCGGCGCCAGCGCGACGACGAGGACGTACACGCCGAGGAACCACAGCAGCTGGACGACGAGCTTCGTGACCGGCCGGACGACGGCCGGGGACAGCGACGACACGTCCAGCGCGACCGTCAACGGCACCCACACCGCGAGCAGCACGGCCACCGGCTTGAGCAGCCGGACGATGCGCCCGTGCACGAACTGCGCGTACCGCCCGCCGCGCCGGCGCACCGCGTCGTACGTCACGAGGTGCGCGAAGCCCCCCACGAAGAAGAACACCGGCATCACCTGGAGCAGCCAGGTCAGGGGCTGCATCGCGGGAACGGCGGCCAGCAGGTTGCCGGCCTTCACCCCCGACGAGCTCCAGGTGACGGTCGCCATCAGCCAGTGGCCGAGCACGACGACGGAGATGGAGAACGCCCTGAGGAAGTCCACGTAGCGGTCACGGGAGTCGGGCGTGGCGGCGGCGAGAGTGCGTGCGTCCATGTCATCCACGATCGCGGCGCGACACCGCGCGAGGCATCCGCTCAGGTACTCAACCGTCCCAGGCGGGATACTCGCCTCGTGAGCAGCCCCCTCGACGCCGCGGACCTGCGGTCCCGCGTCGGCAAGGCGCTGGAGGCGTTCCTCGACCGCCAGGCCGCCTCCCTCGACGCGATCGCCGAGGACCTGGGGCCGGTCTCGGACGCGCTGGGAGAGTTCCTGCTGCAGGGCGGCAAGCGGCTGCGGCCCGCGTTCTGCTACTGGGGCTGGCGCGGCGCGGGCGGCGAGGACACCGACGAGATCGTCGCGGCGGCCGCGGCGCTGGAGCTGATCCAGGCCTGCGCGCTCATCCACGACGACGTCATGGACGACTCCGACACCCGCCGCGGCCGGCCCGCCGTGCACCGGCGCTTCGCGAGCCTGCACCGCGGCGAGCAGTGGCTCGGCGAGCCCGACACGTTCGGCCGCAACGCCGCCATCCTGCTCGGCGACCTCTGCCTCATCTGGGCCGACCACATGCTCAACTCGTCGGGCCTGCCTGGGGATGTCCTCTTCCGCGGCAGCGGCGTCTACGACGACATGCGCAACGAGGTCATGGCCGGGCAGTACCTCGACCTGCTCGAGCAGGTCCGCGGCGGCCGCGACGTGAGCCGCGCGCTGCGCGTGGCGCGGTTCAAGAGCGCGAAGTACACCGTCGAACGACCGCTGCACCTCGGCGGCGTCCTCGCCGGCGCGTCACAGGCCACGCTCGACACCTACACGGCGTACGGCATTCCGCTCGGCGAGGCGTTCCAGCTGCGCGACGACGTGCTCGGCGTCTTCGGCAACCCCGCGCAGACCGGCAAGCCGGCGGGCGACGACCTCCGCGAGGGCAAGCGCACGGTGCTCGTCGCGATCGCCGTCGACCGCGCGACCGAGGCCCAGAAGGCGCTCGTACGCCGCCTGCTCGGCGACCCGCACCTCACCGACGCGGGCGTCGCGGCGCTGCGCGAGGTGTTCGCCGAGACCGGCGCGCTCGACGAGGTCGAACGCCTCATCGTCGAGCGCACCGCACAGGCCCAGGCCGCGCTCGCGGCAGCCGACATCGACGCCGAGGCCAGGTCGGTGCTCGCAGAGCTGGCGCTCGCGGCAACGAAGAGGCTGGGCTAGGGATTTCCGCCGCGCGTCAGCGCGGTGGCGCGGATTCCTAGCGCATCTTCCCGTCGTAGGCGGCGTACAGCCCGCGACCGCCGACGAGGCGCGCGATCGCGGCCTTGTCCTCGCGGTCGTTCTTCGTGCACTTCGACTTGGTGCAGCCGTCGGCGAACGCGATGTACACGCGGCCGTACTTGTCGATCACCATGTCGTTGAAGTCGAGCAGGTTGCGGTCGTTGCCGCACGTGGTGCCCGCGGTGCAGACGGCGCCGACCTGGATGGGGTTGGACGAGATCCGGTACGACTTCCACGTCTTGCCGCCGTCGTACGTGTGCGACGCGTAGAGGTACCACGTGCCGTTGAACGCCTGCGCGCTGCCGTCGCCGCCCTCGGTGCTGCCGAGGTACGCCACGACCGCGCGGTTGCCGTCGCCCGCCACCGCGACAGGGAAGCGGCTGTTCTGGATGCGGAACTCCTTGCCGACGGCGAGCGGCTTGCTCCACGTCTTGCCCTTGTCGCGGCTCACGGCGACGTTGATCGGGCCGCCGCCGGGGAACTTGCCGCCGCCCCATGACAGGTACACGGTGCCGTCCTTGGCGACCGCGACGGAGCCGTGGCCCGCGTCGCCGTAGCCGCTGCCGGGCACGGTGCGCATCTGCCACGTGAGGCCGTTGTCCTCGCTGACCGCGACGCCGACGGGGAACTTGCCGGCGAGGATGTCCGGGCAGTAGCGCGGGGGCAGGTAGAGCGTGCCGTCGGGGGCCGCCTTGAGGTGGCCGAAGATGCCGCCGAGCTGGCACTGGCCCGTGTGGTAGACGACGTTCGCCGGGAGGAACGTGTTGCCGCCGTCGACGCTCGGGGCGCACTTGGCGCTCGCGACGTCCTGGGCGCAGTAGTAGATGACGTTCGGGTACGTGTGCGGGATGTTCGCGAGCGGGCCGCCCTTGACGTAGGGCCCGATGCCGACGCTCTGGTGGTCGAACATCGACCCGGCGCCGCAGCCCAGCGGCACGTCGGTCCAGGTCTCGCCGCGGTCGTCGGTGTACGCCATGAGGCTGCACGCGAGCGTCAGCTGCGACACGAACGTCCTGCCGGTCTTCGGGTCCATCTCGAGGATCGGGTCGAACGTGTCGATCGAGGTGATGTCCGACGCGACGTTGTTCCACGTCGCGTCGCCGGCCTTCTTCTTGTCGAAGCCGGAGACGTTCAGCGTCTCGAGCATCGCCTGGAAGAGCACCTGGCCGCTCTTCGGGTCGATGCCGAGGGTCGGCTCGCCGGCGCTGTCGCCGATGCCCGGGGGCGACGTGTAGACCTGGTACCGCGGCGTGGCGGACACCTTGCCGGCGTCGGCGGGGGCGACGACCGCGAGCGCGGTGAGGCCGACGGCGGCGAGCGCGAGGAGAGTACGGCGCACGGGGCATCCTTAGGTTCGGCGGCGACGTTCCCTGACTCCTTCGCCGCTGCCCGTCCGTGTCCTGCCCGTTACCGTGGGCCGCGTGGCGCGGGTCGTGGTGGTCGGAGCCGGTCTGGGCGGTTTGTCCTGCGCGCTGCGGCTGGCCGGCGCGGGCGCCGACGTGACCGTGCTCGAACGCGACGCCGTTCCCGGGGGGCGCGCGGGGCTGCTGGAGGTCGACGGGTACCGCTTCGACACCGGTCCGACCGTGCTGACGATGCCGGACCTCATCGCGGACGCGTTCGCCTCCGTCGGCGAGGACATGGCCCACTGGCTGACGCTGACGCCGCTCGACCCGCTGTACCGCGCGTACTACCCCGACGGCTCGACGCTCGACGTCCGCTCCGACCCCGCGGCGATGGCCGCCGAGGTCGAACGCGTCTGCGGCCCCGACGAGGCGCGCGGCTACGAGCGCTGGGTGGCGTTCGTCTCGCGCCTCTACGCGCTGGAGATGCGCGACTTCATCGACCGCAACGTCGACTCCCCCCTCGACCTCCTCACGCCGGACCTCGCGCGCCTTGCGGCCCTCGGGGCGTTTCGCCGGCTCGCGCCGAAGGTGGGGCAGTACCTGAAGGACCCCCGCACGCGGCGCGTCATGTCGTTCCAGTCGATGTACGCCGGCCTCTCCCCCTACGACGCCCTCGCGGTCTACGCCGTCATCGCGTACATGGACTCCGTCGCGGGCGTCTACTTCCCGGTCGGCGGCATGCACGCGGTCCCGCGCGCGCTGGCGGGGGCGGCGGAGAAGCACGGCGTGTCGTTCCGGTACGGCACGAGCGTCACGTCGGTGGTCGTCCGCGACGGCCGCGCCACCGGTGTCGTCACCGCCGACGGCGAGCACCACCCCGCCGACGTCGTCGTCCTCAACCCGGACCTCCCGGTGGCGTACCGCGAGCTGCTCCCCGCGGCCGTCACACCCCGGCGCGTCACCACGCTGAAGCACTCGCCGAGCTGCTTCCTGCTGCTCGCCGGATCGACGGCGACGTACACGAAGGCCGCGCACCACAACCTGCACTTCGGCAGGGCGTGGCGTACGACGTTCGACGAGCTGATCAGGGACCAGCGGCTCATGACCGACCCGTCGCTGCTCGTCACCTGCCCGACGGCGTCCGACCCGTCGCTCGCGCCGCCCGGCAGGCAGGCGTACTACGTGCTCGTCCCGACGCCCAACCTCGACGCCGGCATCGACTGGGACGTCGTCGGCCCGCGCTACCGCGACGAGACCGTCAACCGCCTGGAAGCCCTGGGGTACAGCGGGTTCGGCGACGCGATCGAGGTCGAGCACGTGACGACGCCGTACGACTGGCGGCGGCGCGGGATGGAGCGCGGGACGCCGTTCGCGGCCGCGCACACGTTCTTCCAGACGGGTCCGTTCAGACCCGCCAACGTCGCCCCGAAGGTCGGCGGCGTCGTCTTCGCCGGCAGCGGCACCGTCCCCGGCGTAGGCGTCCCGATGGTGCTGCTGTCGGGACGCCTCGCCGCGGAACGGGTGTTACGTCTTACGGCCAGTAGCTGACCGCGCCGAGGGCGTCGACGCGACCCTCACCGGACATCGGGTCGTAGCCCGGGGTGTACAGGTCCACCGCCGACGCGAGGAGCGCCTCGGTCACCTTGTCGGCGTTCGTGGTGCTGCGGACGCCACCGAGGTCCTCGTACACGAGCGCCGCGATGCCGGCCACGAGCGGCGCCGCCATCGAGGTGCCCTGGATCGAGGCGTAGCCGGGGAGGGTGTCGCAGTCGCCCTCGGCCGCGTCCGACGAGCGGTCGTACGTCGAGATGATCTCGAACGACGACGCGTCGCAGAAGAACTGGCCCGTGCCGCCCGGCGCCATCAGCGCGGGGCCGACCAGGTCCTCGTCGTCGTCCTTCACCGGGAAGTTGCTGTAGAACGTGTTGACGTCGTTGGGGTCCGTGGCGCCGACGCAGATGACGTTGTACGCGATCGACGGGTGCGAGCAGAGCGGGAACGAGTCGTTGCCCGCCGACGCCACGACGACGACGCCCTTGGACTGGGCGTACTGGATCGCGGCGTCGATGTCGGCGAAGAAGCCGAAGAAGCCGAGCGCGCCGCTGGAGCCGGGCACGCCGAGGCCGGCCAGGCCGATGCCGACGGACAGGGACATGTTGATGACGTGCGCGCCGCTGTCGGCGGCGGTACGGATGCCCTCCGCGATGGTCTCGGCCGTCGCGGTGTCGGAGAGCACCTGGATCGGCAGGATCGTCGAGCCGGGGGCCGCGCCGACGACGCCGGTGTTGTTGTTGGTGCAGGCGCCGACGATGCCGGCCGTGTGCGTGCCGTGGCCGTTGTCGTCCTCGGGCGAGGTGCTGCTGTCGTCGTCGGGGTCGGCACCGGCGACGACCTGCACCTTGCCGGTGCACGCGAAGTCGGGGTGGCCGAGGTCGAGGCCGGTGTCGAGCACCGCGACCTTGATGCCGGCGCCGGTGGCCTCGGCCCAGGCGGCGGGGACGCGCGTCTTGCGCATGTTCCACTGGCCGTTGAGCAGCAGGTCGTTCTCGCCGTTCTGCGCGAACAGCGGGTCGTTCGGGCCGCTCCCCGTCGTCGGCGGGTTGGTCAGCGTGACCGTGACGTTGGCGCCGATGGGCGCGTACGCCGACAGGTACCGGTCGCCCGCCTGGAGCACGAGCGGGGTGAGCACGGTCTCGAAGCGGCTGTACGTGCAGTCGTCCTTGTAGACGTACGTCGCGAGCGTGAACGGCGCCGCGGACGAGCCGGTGAGCGTCACGGTCTGGCCGGCGGTGGCCGGCGCGGGCAGCGTGAACACCCAGCCGTCGACGCCCTGCGTGGCGGGCGCGGACGGGCAGAGCAGCTGGAACTCGGTGTCCGTGACCCCGAGGCCGCCGGGCGCGGCCTTCGTGATGGTGCCGGTCTCCGAGTAGGCCGACGCCGGGCTGGAGAGCGTCGGGACGAGCACGGTCGCCGCGACCAGGCCGCCGATCGCGGCCAGGCGAGCGAGACGAGAAGACGTCACTGGGCTGTTCTCCCTACTGGAAGTGCGCGGCCGGTAGGGTCCGCCGCGCTGCGGCGCTAGAGGTTCGACACACTGGGGGTGTGCACCCGGCATCCCTGCGGGCGGCTTTCGCCAACTGCCGGAAAGTCAGCGCCCGCCACGGCAGGACGTACTACCTCGCCACGCTGCTGCTCCCCGCCTGGAAGCGGCCGTACGTCCACGCCCTCTACGCCTTCGCGCGCTGCGCCGACGAGCTCGTCGACAACCCGGTAGCGGACCCTGCGCGCGCCCTGGCAGCCTGGCGCGAGGAGTCGCTGGCCGAGCTCGCCGCCGGGGTGTCGTCCCACCCGGTCCGGGCGGCGGTGGTCGAGACCGCGCGCCGGTGGTCCATCCCGGTCTCGCACTTCGAGGACTTCCTCGACGCCATGGCGATGGACCTGACCGTGACGTCGTACGCCGCCTACGACGACCTGCGGACGTACATGCACGGCTCCGCCGCCGTCATCGGCCGCCAGATGCTGCCGATCCTGGATCCGCTCGACGCGTCGGCGGCGGCGTACGCCGAGGACCTCGGCATCGGCTTCCAGCTCACGAACTTCGTCCGCGACGTCGGCGAGGACCTGCGCAGAGGCCGCGTGTACCTCCCCCAGGAGGACCTCGACCACTTCGGCGTCACCCGGGCGGACCTCGCGTCGGGCGTTGCCGATGCGCGCGTACGGCGGCTGCTGGCGTACGAGGTCGCCCGCGCCCGCGAGGTGCTGCGCGCCGCCGAGCCGGGGATCCGGCTGCTGCACCCGACGAGCCGCGACTGCGTACGCACGGCGCTGACCCTCTACGGCGGCATCCTCGACGAGGTCGAGCGCGCCGGCTACGACGTCCTCGACCGCCGCGTCGCGGTCGGCTTGCGCAGGCGCGCGTACATCGCCGGTAACGGTCTGGTCCGCGCACGTTTCTCGCAACGGCGTTCGGCAAGAACGTCACCATGACGACGCGCCCCACCGAGACCCCGCCCGCCGAAGGCTCGACCGGCATGGTCACGTACGAGCACTCGAACGACTCCAACAAGGGGCCCGTGATCCCCAACCGCACGCCCATGATCGTCACGCTGGCCGGGATCGGGCTGCTCGTGCTGCTCATGTTCGGCGTCGTCGTCTACGGCCTCACGCAGCTCGGCTAGCCTCACGGCCACATGGCCGTCTCTCCCCGCCTGGTCGGCGCCGGGCTCGCGCTCGTGCTCGCGACCGACGCGTTCCTCGTCTACGGCGCCCGCGTGTCGCACCCCGTGTCGTCCGCCGACGCGGTGGCGAGGTACCGCTCGGACCCCGGGCCCGCCGACGTGACAGGACCGCCGCGCGGCGTCTACCTGTACGACACCACAGGCTGGTCGCGTGTCTCCTCGCTCGGCGTCCGCAGGACGTACCCCGGCGTCACCGCGCGGATCGTGCGCGGGCACGGTTGCGGCTGGCGCGAGGAGGTGCCGATCTTCGACGAGCACGTGGAGACGTACGACCACTGCGGCGCCGCCGGCACCGGCTTCGGCACGCGGCTGACGTACTTCTTCGTGCCTGCCGTGACGTCGTTCGCCTGCCGGGCCGGGTCGTGCGCCGACGAGGAGCACGACGTCACCGCGACGATGACGACGTCGATCGACCGCGGCGGCTCCGCGACCGTCGGTGGCGTGACGGAGTTCTGCGAACGCCGCACCATCACGACGATCCTGCGCGGCTCCAACAACGGCGCCGCCGTCCGCCGCCTCTGCGTCGCGGAGTCCGGCCTGGTGCTGCACGAGGAGCGGTCGGTGAGCATCGCCGTACGGAGCCGGTTCGTCGGGCTCGTGCAGTACACCGAGCGGGCGACGTTCAGCCTCCGGTCCCTGGAGCCGCTGACCTAAAAAGCCCCCCGCCATTCGTGATCTTGGCTGCGTTTGTGCGTGCCGAGCAGCACAGACGCAGCCAAGATCACGACATGAGGGCGGGCGAAGCCACCTAGAGTCGGTGTCACATTCCCGACCCCGGCGGTGCTGTACGGACATGGAGCACGTTGCGGTCCTGGATCCCCTGGACGAGCGGAGGGAGCGCGCCACGGTGCCTCATGCCGTCCGCGCCGACCTCGAGGACGTGTTCCGCCGCGAGTACGCGCACGTCGTCGGCGTCGCCGCGCGGGTGCTCGGCTCCCGCGCGGAGGCCGAGGACGTGGCGCAGGAGGTCTTCCTGTCGTTCGGCCGTACGTCGGTGCCCGCCGCCGAGGCGCGCGGCTGGCTCTCCGTCGCGGCCGCCCACACCGCGCTGAACGTCCTCCGTACCGGCCGCCGCCGCGCCGCCCGCGAGGGCTCCGTCGCACAGGACGGCGTCGTCTCCGACGTCGCGGACACCGTCGTGACCCAGGAGGAACGCCGTCGCGTCCGCGCCGCCCTCGCCGCGCTGCCGCGCAAGCAGGCCGTCGCGCTCGTGCTGCGGCACAGCGGCCTGAGCTACGCCGACGTGGCCGCCGCACTCGACCTCTCCCCCGGCAGCGTCGGCACCACCGTGCGGCGCGCCGAGTCCGCCCTTCGTGAGGAGCTGAACCGTCATGCGTCATCCGGCTGACGGCGTGCTCCGCCGGCTCCTCGACGAGCCGGCGGGCGTCGCCGACCCCGACCGCGAGCACGTCGCGGACTGCCCGCAGTGCCTCGCCGTGCTGGCCGCGCTGCGGACGGACGCCGATCTCGTCGGCGCGGCCCTCGCGACCGACGGCGATGTCGACGTCGACGCCGCCTGGCGGCGCCTCTCCACCGCCTCGGCTACGGCGCACGTCGAGGTGCCGCGCGGCGGCAAGGTCCGCGCGCTCGTCCGCAAGCCGGCCGTCGCGGCCGTGGCGGTCGCGGTCGTCCTCACCGGCGCCAGCGCCGCCGCCGCCAACAACTGGCTGCGCATCTTCCGTACCGAGCGCATCGCGCCCGTCACCTTCACCGCCGCCGACCTCATCGCGCTGCCGGACCTCAGCGCGTACGGCGACGTCTCCTTCAGCGGCGACGGCGGCCCGCGCGAGGTCTCCGACGCGGCCACGGCCGCGCGTGAGAGCGGTCTCGACGTGCCCGAGGTGGCCTCGCTCCCCCGGGGCGTCACCGGCGTGCCGTCGTACCAGGTGGCGGGCCAGGCGAGCGCGACGTTCACGTTCCTGGCCGACCGCGCGGCGCGGACCGCCGCGGCCGCCGGCGAGACGCTGCCGACCCCGCCCGCGGGCCTCCACGGCAGCCAGATCAAGCTCGTGGCCGGACCCGGTGTCGCCGTGGTCTGGACGCAGCCGACCGGCGTGCCCTCGCTCGTGGTGGGTCGCGCGGTGGCGCCGACGGCGTTCTCGACGGCGGTGTCGTTCGAGACCGCGCGCGACTACCTGCTCTCGCTGCCTGGCCTGCCGGCGAACGTCGCCGCGCAGCTGCGGACGTTCGCCGCGGACGGCTCCACGCTGCCGCTGCCCGTCCCCGCAGACCGCGTCACGACGTCGCCGACGACCGTGAACGGCGTGCCCGCCACGGTGCTCACCACCCGCGACGGCCTGATGGCGGCCGTCGTCTGGGTGACCGGCGGGGAGGTCACCGTGGTCGGCGGGTCGCTGAGCCGCGACGAGGTCGTCGACATCGCCGAGGAGCTGCGCTGACCGCCCTCGACGCGGCCGCGCAGCTCGTCGCCGAGCTGCCGCCGACGGCCGCAGTCTGGTGCACCGGCCTGCGGAAGCGGTACGGCAAGCGGCAGGCCGTCGACGAGATCTCGCTCGAGGTCGGGCGGGGTCAGATCGTCGGCCTGCTCGGCCCGAACGGCGCCGGCAAGACAACCGTCATCAAGATGCTGCTCGGGCTCGTACGCCCCGACGCCGGCGAGGTCATGCTCCTCGGCCGGCCCGCCACGGACCCGGCCGCGCGCGCGAAGGTCGGCTACCTGCCCGAGCTGTTCCGCTACCAGCCGTGGCTCAACGCAGCCGAGGTGCTGACGCTGCACGTGCGGCTGTCGGGCTTCGACGTCTCCGCGCAGGAGCGGCGTGACTGCCTCGCGCTCGTCGGCCTCGCCGACCGCGCGGGCGACCGCGTCGGCGGCTTCTCCAAGGGCATGCAGCAACGCCTCGGGCTCGCCGTCGCGCTGGTCGCGCGGCCCGAGCTGGTCATCCTCGACGAGCCGACCAGCGCGCTCGACCCGCTGGGCCGCGCCGACGTTCGCGACATCGTGCTGGACCTGCGGTCGCGCGGCGTCGCCGTGCTGCTCAACTCCCACCTCATCGGCGAGGTCGAACGCGTCTGCGACCGCGTCGTCATCCTCGACGGCGGGCGGGTCGCCGCGTCCGGCACGCTCGTCGAGCTGCTCGGCAAGCGTGAGCTCAAGCTGCACCTGACCGACGTCTCCCCGCGCGTCCTCGAACGCCTCGGTGACCGCGTCGAACGCGAGGGCGACTGGTTCACGGTCGCGTTGCCGGCGGAGGACGACGGCGTCGGCGTGCCCGACCTCGTAGGCGACCTCGTCGCGCTCGGCGCGCGCGTGCACGCCGTCGAGCCCGCCCGCATCAGCCTCGAGGAACGCCTGCTCGGCATCCTCCGCGACGCGCACGGGAGCGACCGGTGACCGCCGCCAGGACCATCACGGTCATCGCCGGGCTGACGCTGCGCGAGGCGGCCCGCAGGCGCGTGCTGCGGGCGCTGATCGGGCTCACGATCGTGCTGCTCGCGCTGAGCGGCTGGGGGTTCTCGCGGCTCGCCGCGGAGTCCGGCACCGGCACGCTCACCAGCGGCGAGACGCGCCTGACGGCGTCGATCCTGCTCAACCTCGTGATGTTCGGCTTCAGCCTCGTCGCGGCGCTCGGCACGGCGTTCCTCGCCGGTCCGACGCTGGCCGGCGAGACCGAGTCGGGCATCGCGCTGTCGGTGCTGGCGCGCCCGATCCGCAGGTCGGCGTTCCTGTTCGGGAAGTGGCTGGGGCTGGTGGCGTTCGGCACCGGCTTCGTCGTCCTCGCGGGGCTCGCGCAGTGCCTCGTCGTGAAGCTCACGACCGAGTACTGGCCGCCCAACCCGGCCGCCGCCCTCTCGCTGCTCGCCGCGCAGACGATCGTGCTGCTCACGCTCGCGATGCTGCTGTCGACGCTCATCTCGCCGATGGCGTCCGGCGTCGTCGCGGTCGGCCTCTTCGGCGCCACCTGGGTCGCGGGCGTCGTGGGCGGCATCGGCCAGGCGCTCGGCAACGAGAGCGTCGAGCGCATCGGCACCGTCTCGCGGATGCTGCTGCCGACGGACGGCCTGTGGCGCGGGGCGATGCGAGGGTTCCAGGACCCGACGGCGCTGTCGTTCTTCGGCGAGGACGAGGGTGCCGCGGCGTTCCCGTTCCTCAGCCAGCACCCGCTGACCATGACCTACCTCGTCTGGGCCGTCGTCTGGGTCGCGATGATCTGGGGTCTTTCGGCGGCGTCGTTCCTCCGCAAGGACCTCTAGACAGGCCTTGGCGAGACGCCAACCGTGCTCACCTGCGGTGACGACCCCGCCTGTCACGTACGCAACCGGGAGCCTTTTCCATTCTGACGGCGTGGTGGGCGCCGGCCTCAGTCGTTCTTTGAAGATCACTACGCGGGAGACCGGCTGCTGGGCCGCAGGGTTGGGCCGATGCGGGTGCGCGGGCGCCGCTCGTCCGGGGTCGACCGGCGTTCTTGTGGTGGTCCAGCGCCGAAGGGGCTCCTGCCAGCACGATCCAGGCCCAGCGCGAGCCAGGATGGAAAAGGCTCCGGGTTGCACCCCGTGCGGGGAAAAGAAGCAATGCGCACCCCGAATCCCCCGGGGGTGGTCACGGGAACGCGACGTGGCGCTCGCGGTGACCAGCCAGCCTGTTTCGCCGAGCGCTACCAGACCGGTCGGCCCTTCCAGGCGACCGGCGGTCGGCGGCGCGAACGCCACCAGTTCGCGATCAGCCATAGCTCCGCTATCGGCGCGGCCGCGGCGGGCCAGAGCGGCTGGCGCGCGACGAGGCGGCCGCCGGCGCTGACGACGACGTTCATGGCGTACGCCCTCCGCCCGCCGAGCAGCGTCGCGGCCAGCCAGGCGTACTCGACCTTTGGAGTCCGGCGGACGTCGGCGGCATTCTTGACCAGCCCGCGCCACGCCTCGCCGAGGGTCGCGTACATCCGCGTCTCGTAGAGGTCGGGGCCGAGGACCGTGCGCACGACGTAGCCGCGGTGGGTCACCGCCCGAGCCAGCGCGAGGTCCTCGGCGACGGCGGTGACGTCGTGGCCGCCGACGGCGTCGTACGCCGCCCTGTGCACCAGCAGGCACTGACCCGAGGCGAACGTCTCCAGGTCCACCCGCCGCGCCAGCGTGAGGCCGACCTCGGGCAGCAGCCAGGCCATGGCCGGCGTCGGTGTGGCGACGCGGCCCAGTGCCGAGACGAGCGACGCGCCGCTCTCGTCGGCGACGGCGAGGAGGCGGCTCAGCGCGTCCGGCGCGACCGTCACGTCGGCGTCGACGAACCACAGCCACTCGCTCCTCGTCGTCCCCGCGCCCGTAAGGCACGCCGCCGCCTTACCGCGCTGTCCCGCGCGCAGCGGCGGCGCGCCGACGACCGTCGCGCCCGCCTGCCGCGCGAGGTCCGCCGTGTCGTCGGAGGAGGCGTCGTCCACGACGACGACGTCGCGGAGACCGTTGGCGCGCAGGGCGTTCACGCAGTCTGCGATGCCGCGAGCCTCGTCGCGCGCGGGAACGATCGCGACGACGTCGGCGGTCCATGGCGTCGCCACCCGTGGCGCGGTGTTGCGCGCGACGCGGGCCATGCGGAGGAGGCCGTACGCCGTCATGCCGTACGCGCCCCAGCGCGCCGCTCGCAGTGTCACGATCTCGGCATGATGACGTACGACGAGTACCTCGCGGCGTGGGCGCGGGGGCACTCGTTCGAGCCGGAACGGATGGGCCGCTTCCTGCGGTCGTACCTGCGGCTGCCGTACGCGCTCGCCCGACCGCTGGCGGGCATCGACCCCAACGCCGTCACCGTCGCGGGGTTCTGTGTCGCCGCCGTCACTCTCCCTGTGTACGCGACAGGCGCGGCGTTCCTCGCCGGGCTGCTCGTGCTCGTCGCGGGGCTGCTCGACCAGGTCGACGGCGCGGTGGCAGTGCTGGGCGGACGGCAGACGCGGTTCGGGGCGGTGTGGGACTCGGCGGTGGACCGGCTGACCGACGTCGTGCTGCTCGCCGGTCCGGCGATCTGGATCGACGGCGGCACCACGCGGTGGGGGCTGGTGGCGGCGGGCGCGGGGACGTTCCTGCTGGAGTACGTGCGCGCGCGCTGCCAGGCGTGCGGCTGGACCGACGACCAGATCGTCACGCCGGGCGAACGCCCGCAGCGCGTCGTCGCGATCGCTCTCCTCGGCATCGTGTCCGCTCTCGCCGGGAAGTGGCTCTGGGCGGTCGGCGCGTGGGCGCTGGCGGGGCTCACGTTCTGGAGCGTGGTCGTGCTGCTGCTCGACGCCCGAGCCAGACCCACCACACCAGCGTCTGCGTGACCATCGCGAAGCCGAACAGCAGGTCCTCCACCGGCGCGCACGCGACGCGCGGGCCGAGGATCGTGCGGTAGCCGGTGACGATGTCGTTGCACGTCAGGACGCCGTTGACGACGAGCTGGAAGAAGACGACGACGGCGTACGAGATCCAGTAGTTCGCGGTCAACAGGAGGCGGGTCCGTACGACGGCGAGGTCGAGGACCACGGTCACGACGACCCCGACCAGGGCGAGGGCGGGGTACGTCACCGGCGCACGTGCTTCACGGCCTCGTACGTCAGCAGCGCGCACGTCGGGATGACGACGAAGAACAGCAGCTCCTCGAGAGGCAGGTTGCCGAGGACGACGCCGGAGGTCTTGGCAGCGTCGTACGTCCAGTGGTCGTTGGCGATCGCCCAGACGTCCCAGCCGCCGAAGACGACGACCACCGGGGCGATGGCGAGGAGCCAGCGGAGGGGGCGGCGGTAGACGCGAGCGTGCCAGAAGAACTCCAGCGGCAGCGTGCCGAGGAAGCACGCCGCGAGGAGCAGGAGGTAGCTCGCCCGGCCCATGCGGGGGACGTTATCTAGACTCGGGCTGGTGAACCGTCGTGACCTCCTGCGCGCCGCCGTCTCCGTACCCCTGCTCGCCGCCTGCAAGTCGGGCGGCGGCGGGCCCGACCCGACCCCGCAGCCCAGCGGCCCCGTCGCGCTCCAGGACGTCGGGCCGCACGCCGCGCAGGGCCTCGAGATCGGCGATGCGGAGGCGGAGCTGCTGCAGGGGTCGTCGCGGTACGCGTTCGGCCTCATCGGCCCCGACGGCCCGATCGGCGGCGCCAAGGCGACCGTCTACGCCGGCGCCGACCCGACGAAGCCGCCCACCGCGACCGTCGGCGCCGTCGAGCTGACCGAGTCGGGGCTCGCCGACAGGGGGCTGTACGTCGCGCAGGTGCCGTTCCCGACGGCCGGCGACTACTTCGTCGCGATCGTCGCGGAGACGAAGGCGGGCGCGCTGCGCGGCGGCACCAAGGTGACCGTCAAGAAGGACTCGCCGGCACCGGTCGTCGGCGAGAAGGTGCCGTCGATCGCCACGCCCACCGCGGCGAAGCCGGCGGGCGCGAAGCCGCTCTGCTCGCGCCGCCCCAAGCCGTGCACCATGCACGCCATCTCGCTCGACGCGGCGTTGAAGTCGGGGAAGCCGACCGTGATCGTGTTCGCGGCGCCGGCGTTCTGCCAGACCGAGCTCTGCGGACCCGACGTCGAGATCCTCCAGGGCGTCGCGAAGAAGCACGCGGGCAAGGCGAACTTCATCCACGTCGAGGCGTACGTCGGCGCCAGCAACCCGACCGACGGCAAGATGGCGCCGCCGCTGAAGGCGTTCAAGTTCGAGTCCGAGCCGTGGCTGTACGTCATCGACAAGAAGGGCGTCGTGACCGCGCGCATCTCCGGCGCGTACGCGACCTCCGAGGTCGACCAGCTCGTCTCCGCCGCCCTCTGACGCGCAGCCCGGCCCCGCCCGCGCCGGGACGCAAGTTACTGGTGAGTAGCGACGTCGCCGTTCACCAGTTCCCGCGCGGGGCTAGCCGCTACTCACCAGTAACTTGCGGCGGGCTCTGCCGGGGGCGGGCGGGTCAGGGGCGGAGGCGGGTGGCGAACGCGCGGGCGCTGGCGCCGGGGTCCGCGGCCTCCGTGAGCGCCCGGACCACGACGACGCGCCGAGCGCCGGTCGCGAGCACCTGGTCGAGGTTGTCCAGGTCGATGCCGCCGATCGCGAACCACGGCCGTGACGTCTCCAACGACGCCGCGTACGAGAGCAGGTCCAGCCCGGCAGCGGGCCGTCCCGGCTTCGTCGGCGTGACCCACGTCGGGCCCGCGCAGAAGTAGTCCACACCGGGTTCGACGGCCGCCGCCCCGGTCTCGGCAGCGGAGTGCGACGACAGCCCGATCACCATGTCGTCGCCGACGATCGAACGCGCGAGCGGCACCGGCAGGTCGCCCTGGCCGAGGTGCAGCACGTCGGCCTCGACGGCGCGCGCGACGTCGGCACGGTCGTTCACCGCGAACAGCCGCCCGTGCCGCGCCGCCGCCTCGCGCACGATCGACAGCCACGACAGCTCCTCGCGCGCCTCGACTCCCTTCTCGCGGAACTGCACGACGTCGACGCCGTTCGGCAGCACCTCGTCGAGGAACTCCGCCATGTCCGGCCGCCGCCCCACGCACAGGTAGAGCCGGGCGTCACGAAGAGCGTCAGCCACCGGCCACCGCGCGCACGATCTCCAGCACGTCGCCGTCGGCGAGGACGGTGCGCTCGGTCTCCGACCGCAGCAGCGCCTCGCCGTTGCGCTCCACGACGACCCAGCCCGTGCCGAGCCCCAGCGAAGCCAGCAGAGCAGGCAGCGTCGTCCCGTCTGCCAGCGACATGACGGAGCCGTTGACCCGCACGTCCATCAGAAGCCCAGCGCCTGCGCCCGGCGCTTGACCTCGGTGCCGCGGTTCGCGCGCAGCGCCTCGATCGGAGACCCGGGCAGGTCGTCGTCCTCGAAGAGCCAGCGCACCGCCTCGTCGTCGCCGAACCGCGCGTCGCGCAGCAGCGTGATGACGCCCGGCAGGTGCTTGACGACGACACCGTCCTGCACGAACGCCGCAGGGATGCGCAACGGCTTGTCCGCCCCCTCGCGCACGGCCAGCAGCTTCCCCTCACGGAGGAACTGCCGCACCTTGGTCACCTCGACGCCGAGTGCCTCGGCCACGTCCGGCACGGTCGCCCATTCGATCTCCACGGCTACTAGTCTGCCGCGCATGGTCCCAGGAGCGCTCGTCCGGCTCCGCGCGCCGGAGCCGGCGGACGCGGAGTCGTTCTACGAGTGGTTCAACGACACCGAGGCCACGGCCGGTCTCGGCGTCCGCTATCCGGTGTCGCGGCGCACCGAGCGCGAGTGGGTGGAGCGCGGCGCTGTGCCGTCGTACGCCGGCGCGCACTTCGCCGTCGAGACCCTCGACGGCACCCTGCTCGGGACCTGCGGGCTGTACGGCACCAACGCCCCGGAGAACCGCTCCGCGGAGCTCGGCGTCGCGCTCGTCGACAGGACCCAGTGGGGCAAGGGGTACGGCACCGACACCGTCCGCACGCTGTGCCGGTTCGGGTTCGAGGAGATGAACCTGCACCGCATCGAGCTGCTCGTCTTCGCCCACCACGCGTACGCCATCAAGGCGTACGAGCGCGCCGGCTTCGTCCGCGAGGCGGTTGCGCGCCAGGCGCACTGGGGCGACGGCAGGTACTACGACGACGTCTACATGTCCCTGCTCGAAGGCGAGCTGCGATGAACGGCGACCTGGTCACGCTGCGCCCGATGGACCCCGGGGACGCGGCGGCGCAGCACCGGTGGTTCCAGGACCCCGACGTCACGCGCTACACCGGCTTTCGCTACCCGCCGTCGCTCACGGCCATCGAGACGCGGCTGCGGGGCGCGGAGGACAGCACGTTCGCCAACCCGCGCTTCGCCATCGACCGACGCGACACGGGCGAGACCATCGGCTACGTCGCCCTGCGCGACGTCACGCCGGAGAGCCGGGCGGGCGAGCTCGACATCGTCATCGGCGAGCGGTCGGCGTGGAACCTCGGCTTCGGCACCGACGCCACGAGGACGATCTGCCGGTACGCCTTCCGCACGCTCGGCCTGCACCGCGTGCACCTCTGGGTGTTCACGGAGAACGCCGCCGCGATCCGGGCGTACGAGAAGGCCGGCTTCGTCCGCGAGGGCGTCGCGCGCGACCGGTGGTTCAAGCACGGCCGCTGGCACGACTGCCTGCTCATGGGCCTGCTCGCGGACGAGGCGGCGCCGTGATCCGCGGCGAGAAGGTGACGCTGCGCGCGAGACGGCCGGACGACGTCGAGCACGCGAAGCGCTGGTACGCCGACCCCGAGACGGCGCGCTGGCTCATCGACGTGGGGACGTACGACGTGCCGGCGGAGCCGATGGCGTACGGCGACGTGCGGCTCACCGTCGACGACACCGAGACCGGCACCCCGATCGGCACGGCGGGGCTCAGCGGCGGCAGCCCGGAGCACCGCCACGCGATGCTGTTCGTCGTCATCGGCGACGGCGCGTACCGGGGCCGCGGCTACGGCACCGACGTCGTACGGACGCTCTGCCGCTTCGCGTTCGACGACATGAACCTCGCGAAGGTCGAGCTCGAGGTCATCGCCGGGCACGAGGCCGCGCTGCACCTCTACGAGGGTCTCGGCTTCCACCGCGAGGTGCACCGCCGGCGCGCGCTGTGGATCGACGGCGCGTGGCGGGACGAGTACCTCATGGGCCTGCTGGCGGGAGAGCTGCGATGACGTACGCCGGCGACCTCGTCGCGCTGCGCGCCCGCGAGCCGGAGGACGCGCCGTACCTGCACGCCTGGCAGTCCGACCCCGAGACGATGCGCTGGTGGGACCGCGTCTACCCGCCGCTGCCGCCGGAGCTGCTGGCGCAGCGGCTCGCGAGCGCGCCGACGCCGTCGTACACCGAGCCGTCGTTCATCCTGCTCGACCGCGCGACGGGCACGCCGATCGGCTGGTGCGGGCTGCACGCGGTGTCGGCGCGGCACCGGCACGCCGAGCTGGCGGTGTTCGTCGGCGACGCGGCGTACCGCGGGAAGGGGTACGGCATCGACGCCGTACGCACGCTCTGCCGGTTCGGGTTCGAGCGGATGAACCTCGCGCGGGTGTCGCTGACGGTGTTCCCGCACAACCCGGCGGTGCGGACGTACGAGCGCGCCGGCTTCGCCCACGAAGGGCTGCAGCGCCGGGCGTTCTGGAAGCGCGGGGAGTGGCACGACCTGCTCCACATGGCGGTGTTCCCGGACACGCTGCGGTAGCGCCCGCAGGAGCCGGGGCGGCGCGCGCCGAACGTGTCCGCCATGAGGATCGCCCGCGCGCTGCTCGCGGTCGCGCTGCTCGCCACGCCCGTCGTCGTCCGTGCCGAGGCAGCGCAGCCGCGCTTCCGCGCGCTCGAGCTCGTCCGGATCAGGCCGGGCGGGCCCGGTGCCGTCGAGGTCCTCGTGCACTCGGAGTCCGACGACGACCGAGCGATGGTCGCCGTCGTACCGCTCCGCCGCGCCGGGCGCGGCTGGGAGGTCCCCGCCCTCATCGTCGCCGAGGAGGGACCCAAGAGCACGGTCAGGGCGTACGGCACGCCGGCGCCCCAGTGCCCGCCTCCGCAGGGCTGCGCCGGCGGCGACGGCGAGTCGGTGTTCATGGCGGCGCTGTCGGTGCGCTCCGGCATCCGAAACTTCGTGGTCAGCGACTACGCCACCACGACCGCGGCCGTCAGCGGCACCGCGGCACGGTACTGGCGGTTCCGCCCGGTGCGGCTCGGCGTCCAGCGCATGCTCGCCGAGCAGTCCGGCGTCGGCGTGCGGTACCTCGGCACCGCCGTCGAGCGCTTCAGCAGCGCGACGGCGGCGGGCGGGCGGTACGGCAGCGTCGCGTTCGCGGCGGGGCCGTGCGCTGGGGCGTTCGCCGGCTCGGCTCGCCTCGAGGGCGGCACCGCGCCGCGCGAGGTGTGCCCAGGCGGCCCCGAGGCGTTCGCGGTGGCGCCCGGCGAGACGCTGTGGCGGTTCACCGGTGAGGTCATCGGCACGACCGGGTTCACGACCCGCCTGCTCGTCGTCGACTTCCCCAGGCCCTAGGAGGGTTCTGCGAAACCCTGCCCTGCTACGCCGACGGGCCGAGTTTCGCAGAACCCTCCTAGAGAGCGACGGCCGTCCCTGAGGCGGCCGACTCGAACGCCGCGTCGAGGATCGCCGCCGTCGTCCGCGACTCCGCGAGCGGCACGACCCAGCCCTCGCGGCCCTCGACGACGGCGGAGACGTTCTCCACCATGAGGGCGTACGCGTTCGCGGCCGGCACGGTTTCCGGCTCGGAGCCCGCCGGGGTCGTGAACCACAGCTCGGTCTCCTGCCCTTCCCACGCCGTGAACGCCGCGTCGCGCAGGTCGAGCTCGCCGCGCTCCCCCGCGACGACGAGCCACTGCCGCGGGTCCTCGGCGATGCCGCACCGCAGGTCCGCCGTGCCCCGGTCGAACGTCACCGTCAGCGTCGCCGTCAGGTCCACGCCGGTCGGCCCGATGCCGGCCTTCGCGACGACCTCGCGCGGCGGTGTGCCGAACGCCCAGACGGCCGCGGAGACGGCGTAGCAGCCGACGTCGTACAGCGCTCCCCCGCCGTGCGCCGGGTCGAGCCGGTAGTTGCCGTCGGCGACGCCGGCGAACGTGAAGCCCGCCGTGACGTACTCGACGGCGCCGAGCACGTCGAGCTCGCGCAGCAGCCGCTCGGCCATCCGTACGCGCGGGTGCCAGCGGTACCACGACGCCTCGACGAGCAGCCGCCCCGCCGACTCCGCGGCGGCCGTCATCGCGTCGACCTCCGCGACCGACAGCGCGAGCGGCTTCTCGCAGAGCACGTGCTTGCCGGCCTCGAGCGCCGCGATCGTCCACGGCGCGTGGGCGTCGTTGTGCAGCGCGACGTAGACGGCGTCGACGTCGGGGTCGGCGAGCAGCGCGTCGTACGACGCGTGCACCCGCCCTGCCCCCAGCGCCGCCGCGCGCGCGGGGTCGCGCGACGCCACGGCCTCGACGTTCGCGCCGCCGGCCTGGCCGAACGCGTGCACGAGCGTGCGGGCGATCGCCCCCGCTCCGAGCACACCCCACCGGACCGTCATGCGGGCCAGCCTAGGTGGCGGCGTCCGGCACGCTGACGCGCGACGCGGCGCGGGCGCGCCGTTGGCGTCAGGCGGTCCCGAACAGCCCGGTCAGCGTGCCGTCGCCGTCGATCCCGGTGCCGGACACGACGAAGCCCGCCTCGCCCTCGTCGGCGAGCCAGCGCGTCAGCACCGACTGGTAGACCGACCGGATGTCGGTCGTGCCGGCGAGGTTGTCCTTCGGCAGCGTCACCGTGCCGAGGTCCGGGTGGTCGCGGTGCAGGCCGGGGTTGAGCACCGGCGCGCCCGAGCCCGCGGCGGGTGCCGGAGGCCCGATGAGGAACATCGGCCCCGCCGCGCCGTGGTCGGTGCCGGTGCCGTTGTCGCCGATCCGCCGGCCGAACTCGCTGAACGTCATGATCAGCGTCCGGGACGCGAGGTGCGGGTCCACGGGGCCGACAGGGACGGCGGGGTTGCCGGTCGTGACGGGCACGCCGCCCTTGGTGCCGTAGTAGAACGCCTCGATGCCGCGGTCGAGGTCGGTGAGCAGCGTGTTGTGCCGCGAGAGCTGGTTGTCGTGGGTGTCGTAGCCGCCGGCCAGCACGAACACGACCTCGCAGCCGAGGTTGGCCGTCAGCAGCGTCCGCGCGGTGAGCATCGCGTTGGCGACGCCGCCGGGCTGCGCGGCCGTGAGGCCGGTCGTGGACGTGGCGACGCCGAGCGCCGTACGGCAGTAGTCGCCGTAGAAGTCGCGCACCGCACGGGTGTCGGCGTCGTAGCCGGCGAACGCGAGGTGCCGCTTGCCCGCCGAGCCGGTCGTCGCGGCGCCGTCGGCGAACTGCGTCTCGCTGAGCGCGTTGACCTGCTCGCCCATCTCGATCTCGCCGCGCAGCGCCAGCGGCAGCCGCCCGCCGATGCCGATGCCGCGCAGCTCGCCGTCGTCGATGCCTGTGCGGTCGAGGTGCCGCCCGAGCCAGCCGCTGCCTGGCCGCTGCCCGGGGAGCCCCGACTGCCAGATGTCGTCGGAGACGAAGTGCGAGTAGTTGTGCGACGGGTAGTCGGCGCCCTGGACGATGGCGACGCGGTTCTGGTTCCACAGGTCGTAGACCGTGCTGAGCGCGCCGTGCAGGCCGACGGTGCCGCCGTTGACCGCGCCGAGCGGGTTGAGGCCGCTGACCGGCAGCTCGGTGGTGACGCGCACCTTCTCGTACACGTCGCGGATGGAGCCGGACATCGGGACGACGGTGTTGAGGCCGTCGTTGCCGCCGTGCATGTCGATGACGATGAGGCGGTAGCGGTCGGCCGCGAGCGGGTCGACCTGGGTCGCGCCCCACGCCTCGCCGGCCCGGAAGATGACCGGCGAGAGCAGCTGGAGCCCGGCTACGACGCCGGCGCCCTTGAGGACGTCGCGACGTGACGGAGTGCGGGACACGGCTACATCACCTGCCAGTCGGGAGAGGCCGCGAGGAGGAAGAGGATGCCGTTCTGCTTCGTCCGCTCGTCGCTGGTGCCGGGGTTCGAGAGGTAGCTCTGGACCTGCTGCTGCGTGACGCCGCCGAGCGAGCCGAGCCCGACGTACGCGCGCCAGACGTCGAGCGCGGCGGTGGACGCGGGCAGCGGGTTGGTGTTGACGCGGCCCTGCGTGTTGTACGCGTTGATCGTGTACTGCCCGAGGCTGTAGCGGCCGATCGTCGTGGTCGACGTGAGCCAGGCCTTGCCTTCCGGCCAGCCGCCGACGTTCGGTGGCTGGAACGGCGTCTGCCCCATCCGCCGCAGCGCGAAGATCGGCTGGTTGTGGGCGGAGGCGCCGGTGTTCTGGATGCCCTCGACCGGGTCCATGTTGACGGTGAGCACTTTCGCGAGGTGCACCGCCTCCTCGACCGGCTGGCGGACGAGCGCCGGCGTCCCCGAACGGAAGCGCGGGTGCATGAGCAGCACCTTCATCGCCGCCGTGATGTCCCACGCCGGGCGCAGCGCGGCGGCGACCGCGTCGACGAGCTCGTCGGGCTCGGCGAACAGGTCCGTGGTCTCGGGGATGTAGGCGAACGAGCAGACCATCTTGTACGCCACGAAGTGCGCCGTGGTGTCGAGGCCCAGCGCGATGTCGCAGACCTCCTGGTACTCCGTCGCCTCGCGCGCGTCGTTGGCCGGGTAGCCGCCGATGGTCGTGCCGCAGATCGTCTTGACGGTGCGGTCGTGCCGGTTGGTGTCGAACGCCACCGTGCGGTCGGCCTTGACCACCCAGCCGGTCAGCGCCTTGGCGGCCTGGCGGATGTCGGTCTCGGTGAACCGCTGCGGGATGACGCCCGCGGTGAACAGCTCGAACAGCTCGCGCGCGTAGTTCTCGTTCACGGCGTTGCGGCGGTTCTGGTACCCCGAGAGGTAGTAGAGCATCGCGCCGTCGACCGTGAGCTTGTGCAGCAGCGTGCGGAAGCTCCCGAGCGCGTTGGCGCGGATGGTCTGGTTCTGCTTCATGAGGTCGCCGACGTTGGGGTTGCCGGCGTAGCCCGTGGCGAAGTGCGTGTGCCAGAACCACGTCATGCGCTCGAGCAGCGGGAACGGCGTCGTGCGCATCCGCTCCAGCCACCACCGCTGTCCGGCGAGCAGGTCGGACGTCGCGGTCTCGAGCTGGACGCGGCGCGGCTCGTCGACGAGCGCACCCGGCACCGGCAGGCCGGCGGGCGGGAAGAGCGCGTTGACGACGTCGGCGTACTCCTTGCCGACCCACAGGTCGAGGTCGGTCTTCGTCGCGCCGAAGCAGGCCCTGCCGAACAGCCTGGCGACGTCGTTGGCGGTGGCCGCCGTCATGACAACCCCCCTGCGGGAACGGCGAGGATCTCGATCGTGCCGCGCATCTCTGCGTGCAGCGAGCAGGTGTACATGTGGATGCCGAGGCCCAGCGACGACACGCCCCTGACCACGGTCATCGGCTCCGCGGTCTGCGGCGACCCCGGCTGCGGGCCGTAGACGATGTCCGACCAGAAGGGCAGGTTGCCGTTGTCGTCGCGCTCGGCCGCGACGATGTCGTGGCCGGTGGCGTCGAGGTTGACGAACGACAGCGAGCCGCCCTGGAAGAGCCTGATGTCGCCGGGGTAGTAGACGTTGTTGAGCGCCACGACGTACGGCGGGTTCTCCACGGTCGGCGCGGCCGACGCGGGAGACGAGGGGAGCGCCGCGACCACGCAGGCAGCCGCGGCGGCCAGGCGGCGCATCACGCCACCCCGAACAGGCCGGTCAGCGAGCCGTCCGAGCCGTAGCCCGGGCCGCTGATCCGGAACTCGTCGTCGCCTTCGTCGGGGCTCGGCCCGGAGGCGTCGCTGATCCAGTTGGTCAGGACCGATTGGTAGATCGAACGCATGTCGGTCGTCATCTCCAGGTTGTCCGCGGGGGCGAGGACGCTGCCCATGGCCGGGTGGTCACGGTGCAGTCCGGGGGTGAGCACGACCCGGCCCGAGCCGGCGGGCGGCGCGGGCGGGCCGATGAGGAACATGGGCGCCGCCGCGCCGTGGTCGGTGCCGGTGCCGTTGTCGCCGATGCGGCGCCCGAACTCGCTGAACGTCATCACCAGCGTCTTCTCGGCGATCGCCTGCGGGAGCGGGCCGACCGGCGTGCTGCCGTTGAGGATCGGCACGCCGTCGCGGGTGCCGTGGAAGAACGCCTCGATGCCGCGGTCGAGGTCGCGCAGCAGGTTGGCGTGGTTGACGAGCTGGTTGTCGTGCGTGTCGTACCCGCCGGTGCCGACGAAGACGACCTCGGTGCCGAGGTTGGCGGTGAGCAGCGTACGAGCCGTCAGCATCTGGTTGGCGACGCCGCCGGGCTGCGCGGCGGTGAGGCCGGTGGTGGCGATGGCGAGGTCGCGGGCGCGCCGGCACATGTCGCCGTAGTAGGCATCCACGGGGTACGGCGCCGCCGAGAACGCCGCGAACTCGGCGTGCCTGCGCTGCGTGACGCCGAACTCGCCGCCGTCGGTGAACTGCGTCTCGTAGACGGAGTTGATCTCCTCGCCGCGGACCTGCGTGCCGCGCAGCGCGAGCGGCAGCCGGTCGAGGCCGATGCCGACGCCACGAAGCTCGCCCTCGCCGATGCCGACCCGATCGAGGTGCCGGCCGAGCCAGCCGGAGCCCGTCGTCTGGTTGACGAAGCCGGTCTGCCAGATGTCGTCGGAGACGAAGTGCGAGTAGTCGTGCCCCGGGTAGTCGCACCCCTGGACGACGGCCATGCGGTTCTGCTGCCAGAAGCCGTACATCGTCGGCAGGTTGGGGTTGAGGCCGACGGTGCCGCCGTCGACCGCGCCGAGCGGGAGCAGCGTGTCGGCGGGCAGCTCGGTGGTGACGCGCACCTTCTCGTACACGTCGCGGATCGCGCCCGACATCGGCACGACGGTGTTGAGGCCGTCGTTGCCGCCGATGAGGTCGATGATGACGAGCCGCATCCGGTTAGCGGTCGCGGGGTCGACCTGCGCGTCGCCCCACGCGGTACCCGCGCGGAACACGATCGGGCTGAGCAGCTGCGCGCCCGCGACGGTGGCGGCGCCGCGGAGGACCTGGCGGCGGGAGATCGTTCGCGTCATCACATGACCTGCCAGTCGGGGCTCGCGGCGAGAAGGATGAGCATGCTGCGCTGCTTGGTGGGCTCGTCGCCTGTGCCCGGGTTGGCCAGGTAGGCGTTGATCCGCTGCTGCGTCTCGGGGGTCAGCTTGCCGAGGCCCATGAACGAGATCCACGCCGGGACGTCACCCGACGCCGGCAGGATCGTGGCGGCGGCGGTGGTGAGGCCCTGGCTCGCCCAGACCTTCGCCATGAGGTCGCCGATGTTGTAGCGGCCCTGCACCGCGGGTGCGGTGAGCCAGTCGGTGCCCATCGGCCAGCCCGCGACGTTCGGCGGCCGGAACGGCGTCTGCCCCATGCGCTGCAGGCCGAACAGCGGCATCCAGTGGGTCTGCGCGTTGTTGTTGTTGAGGCTCGCGCCGAGGATGCGGCCGAGGTGCACGATCAGCTCGATGGGCGAGCGTACGAGCACGTTGCCTGTGCCGCGCTGCGAGTAGCGGAAGGCGTTGTGGTTGAGCAGCGTCTTCATCGCCTTGGTGATGTCCCAGACGCCGCCAGGGTCGGTCCACGACGGGCGCAGCGCGTTGGCGACGGCGTCGACCAGCGGGTCGGGGTCGTTGACCAGGTCGGTCGTGTCGGGGACGTAGGCGAACGAGCAGACCATCTTGTAGGCGACGTACCGCGCGGTGGTGTGCTGCAGGAGCGCGAGGTTGCAGATCTCCTGGTACTCCGTGGCCTCGCGCGGGTCGGCCGCCGGGTAGCCGCCGACGTCGGCGCCGAAGACGGTCTTGACGCTGCGGTCGTGGCGGTTGGTGTCGAAGACGCCGACGCGGTTGGCGTTGACGACCCAGCCGGACAGCGCCTTCGCCGCCTGACGGATGTCGTTCTCGGTGTACGTCTGCGGCATCGTGCCCATCGTGAAGAGCTCGAAGAGCTCGCGGGCGTGGTTCTCGTTGATGGCGCCGCGGCGGTTCTGGAAGCCCGACAGCCAGAAGATCATCGCGCCGTCGACGGTCAGCGCGTGCAGCATCTTCCGGAAGTCGCCGAGGGCGTGCGTCCGCAGCGTGTTGTTCTGCTTCATCACGTGGCCGACGTCGGGCGCGCCCGTGTACGCCGTCGCGAAGTGCGAGTGCCAGAACAGCGTCATGCGCTCCAGCAGCGGCCACGGCGTGGAGCGCATCCGCTCGAGCCACCACTTCTGCGACGGCGTGACGTTGAACGTCTCCGATTCGCCGGTGATGCGGGCGTTCTCGTCGGTCAGCGGCAGCGGCACCGGGGTCGCGGGCGGGAACAGCGCGTCGACCACGAGCGCGTAGTCCTTGCCGGTCCAGACGTCGAGGTCGTTCTTCGTCGCCCCGAACGCGGCGCGGCCGAACAGGCGCGCGACGTCTTCTCTCGTTGCCGGCGTAGCCAACGCCCGCCCCTCTCCCATAGACGAATAGACCGGGCGTCCAGACGCTGGGAGCGGGAAACCGGCGGGCGCGAGCGTAAGGGCGGGCGAACCGGCGTGTAAAGGGTGAAATCCCGTCAGAGGGGATGAACCGTCACCCTCCGGACATCAGCGCTGCGGTCGCGGGGCGCGGCAGGCGCGCTCGTTCTGTGCAGTCCAGCCGCCGGGGTCAGGCGTGGTGATCTTCACAGAACGGGCCGGGCGGGG